>JBCCMW010000152.1:0-9073 GCA_039026175.1 Pseudomonadota bacterium | reverse complement strand
GACACCAACTGCGACCCCGACGGCGTCTCGTTCCCGATCCCGGGTAACGACGACGCCAGCCGGGCGATCGCGCTGTACTGCGATCTGGCCGCGCGTGCCTGTATCGACGGGATGGCGAGCCAGATGGGCGAGGCCGGGTTCGATCTGGGCGAGCTGGAAGACGCGCCGGTCGAGGACCTGCCGGCCGAGGGCGTCGATCCGGCGATCGACCCCGGCGCCGCTGCCGATCCGCCGGCCGAGGGGCTGCCCGCCCAGGGCTGACGCCGCACGGGCGGGGCCGCCCGGCGTGGCCGGCGTGCGCGGATTGCGTCCGTTCGATGGTCGCGCCTTTGGGCGCCGGTCGGCAGCCCGATGCCGACCGGGGCCCGATCCCAGCAGAAGGCGCGCGGCCGGGTTCGGCGCGATCCGGACCGGCGCGCCTGGGGACGCCGGCGCCGGCACGGCGCGCGACGTCGCCTGCAGAGCGCTGCCGACGTCGCGCGCTGGCCGCGGACCCGCGGCTCAATGCGATCGGCGTCGGCGCGGTCGGGGCATGGACTGGGCGGACACCGCTGCCGCGCTGGGCCCAGCGAAGACGCACCGCGATCATGGCCTGGACGGCGCGGTGGTTGGCCATCCAGTGGGTCGGATGAGCGCGTTGCTGCGGTGCGCCGCGTCGGCGCGGGCGCGACACGTGCCGCGTTGGGCCAGCGCGTGCGCAGCGCGGGCGGCGGCGCGGCGATCAGCGTTTGAAGGGAAGCTCGACCAGCGTGCCGTGGGTGCGTCCACCGTGACGCAGCACCTCGACCGTGTCGCCGGGCCGCGCCTCGACCGAGACCAGCGCAAAGCCGATCATCCGCTGCAGCCGGTAGGACCAGGCCTGGTGGCTCATGTGGCCGACCATGGCGCCGTCCTTGTGGATCGCGTGCCAGATCGACTGGTCCTCGGTCTCCTCGCCACCCTCCAGCACGATGCCGAGCTGGTGGCGACGCACGCCTGCCGCCTTGATCCGCCGGAGCGCCGCCACGCCGATCACCGCGTCGTCGATGTCCAGATCGACGAAACGGCCCATGCGCACCTCGAAGGGGTTGGTGGCATCGTCGGTGTCCGTGCCGTAGTTCAGCAGCCCGCTCTCGGTGCGTTCGGTCGGGTTTGGGTAGCCGGGGCCGATGCCGAAGGGTTGGCCCGCCTCCTTGACGATCTGCCACAGCCGGTCGCCCTTGCTGCCGTCCATCAGGAACAGCTCGAAGCCGCCTTGCTTGGACCAGCCGGCGCGGACGAGCTTGAGCGGGATGCCCTCGACCGTGGCGTCGTCGAACCAGAAGTACTTAAGCCCACGCACCCAGTCGCCGAAGATCGAGGCGATCACGTCCTCGGCCTTGGGTCCCTGTACGGCCATGGGCGACACGTCGGGCTCGGTCACCTCGACATCCAGCCCCCGCTCGCCGGCCACACAGCGCGCCCAGAACCAGATGTCCGAATTGCCGATCGACAGCCAGTAGCAGTCCTCGGCCAGCTTGAGCGCGATGGGGTCGTTGATCAGCGTGCCGCGGTGGTCGCAGAGTGCTACGTACTTGCCCTGGTTGACCTTCTGGGCCGAGAGATCGCGCACGCACAGGATCTGGGCCAGACGCGCGGCGTCGGGGCCCTTGAGCTGGACCTGGCGCTGTACGGCGACGTCCCACATCGAGACGCCGTTGATCAGCCGCCAGTACTCGGCCTCGGGGTCGCCATAGCCGCGCGGCACCAGCATCCGATTGTAGGTGAGCAGGGACTGCGCGCCTTCGGCGATCGTCGACTGATAAAACGGCGAACGCCGGAGGCGGCCAGCCTCCACGATAGGTACCATGTCGCTGCTCTCCGAGGGTGTCGCGGTCGGTATCCCTAGATACCCGTTCCGCGCGCCCCCGATAGCGGAGAGGCGCCGCTTTAGGCCCCCGATACCGACATCCCGGCCGCGTGCTGGTGCGTCAGGTGCCCTCGATCAGCCGGCGGCGCAGCCAGCCCGAAAGCTGGTCGATGGCCACCACCAGGGCAATGGTCAGAATGATGATGTAGAAGGTGTTCTCCCAATCGCGCGAGGTGCGCAGCGTTTCGACCAGCACCAGGCCGATACCGCCGGCGCCCAGCGCCCCGATCACGGTGGCCGAGCGCATGTTGGATTCCAGGTAATACAGCCCCTGGCTGATGAACACGGGCATGATCTGGGGGATGACGCCGAAGCGGTAACGCTGCACCTGGCCCGCGCCGGTCGCACGCACGCCTTCGATCTGTCGGTTGTCGACGTTCTCCAGGGCTTCGGAGAACAGCTTGCCAAGCGTGCCGGTATCGGTCACGGCGATGGCCAGTGCGCCGGTCAGCGGCCCCAGGCCGAAGGCACGGATAAAGATCAGCGACCAGATCAGCGCATCGACCCCGCGCACGAAGTCCATGAACCGCCGCACCACCCCACGCAGGGCCATCGACGGCGTAAAGTTGCGCGCGGCCAGGAACGCCAGCGGCAGCCCGACAAGCACCGCCGTCATCGTGCCCAGCACCGCCATCAGCACCGTCTCGAGCAGTGCGACGAACACGTGCCCGTGCTGCCATTCCGGGTTGGTCAGGAAGGTATGCAGCATGTAGCCGGCGTTGGACCGTTCGGGATCCAGCCGCTCGCCCGAGAAGGCGAGGCCGACCAGCGCCGCTGTCGAATGGGCGCGCAGCTCGTGGCCGAACGGGAAAAAGAAGTTCTCCCAGCCATAGAAGTAGCGGTGCACCTCGATCCGGGTCCGGGTGATCTGGACGCGGCGAAACAGGGCGGGGCGGTACTCGACCTTGCGCTCGTTCAGCCGCGCCCAGTCGGGCGGGGCCGCGCCGTCAGGGAGGGTCCAGGATACGGTGCCCTGGGCATCGACCTCGGCGCCGACGGTGCCGTAGCCCGGCACGGTCATCGTAAAGCCGCGGCCCACGATCTGGACCACCGTGCCGGCGCCGAGGTCGATGCGCAGGTTGTCCTCGCCCGGCAGCGGCGTTGCCCACGGTGGGGTCTCGCCGTCGTCGTAGGTGGCGGTGCGCTCGCCCTCGACGGCGATCTCGATGCCGCCGCGGCGCAGATCCTTTTCGACGTGCACCTTGTGCGCGATCGAGTCGACACCCAGCAGCACCGCCCGCTCTGGCCGGGCCGAGGCGACGAGACCGGGCACGTCGAGCGCCACGAACGCGTAGGTCAGGTAGGCCAGGATCGCCAGCAGCACGAGCACGATGACGCGAAAGCGCCGGCGCACCAAACCCGCCGCGGCTGCGAAATCGGCGGCGACATCCGCGGTGGCCGCAGCCGCGCCCGGGGCGGCCGTGTCCGGCGTCAGGCTCATGCAGGCCTCCTCTCGGCGGTCGGTCTCACGCGCTCACCGTGCCGGGCGTGCTGCCGGTCAGTCGCGCGCGCAGCCACGAGCTGAACTGGTCGATCGCCACGATGGACAGGAACAGCAGAACGAACAGCGCGGCCGTCTCGTCGCCCGAACCCTGGCCCCAGCCGATGGTGCGGCGCAGTTCGGTCCCTATGCCGCCCGCGCCGACGAAGCCCAGGATCGCCGAGGCGCGAACGTTGATCTCGAGACGCAGCAGGAAATAGCTGATGAAGTTGGGCGCCACCTGGGGCAGCACGGCATAGCGGATGCGCTGGGTCCAGGTCGCACCGGTCGCCTTCAACCCCTCGACGGGTTTGGGGTCGATGTTCTCGACCACCTCGGAAAACAGCTTCCCCAGCGCGCCGACCGTGTGGAACGCCACCGCGATCATCGCCGGCACGGGCGATGTGCCGAGCACATAGATCAGGAACAGCGCGATGATCAGCTCGGGGAACGCGCGCATCACATCCATCATCCGGCGGACGACGGGTACCATCCAGGGCGGCACGTCCAGGTTCCGCGTCGACAGGAACGCAAAGAGCATCGCGACAAGGCCGCCGAACAGCGTCGCGACGATGGCGATGTTCAGCGTCTCGATGAGCGCCGGGACGAAGGTCCAGAGCAGGCCCAGGAAATTGACCAGACCCTTGTCCCAGGCCTCGCCCACGATCCCGGCGGGGTAGTCGAAGAACTGCGCCATCCCGCGCAGGAAGCTGCCCGAGTTCATGCTGGACGCCTGGCCGTAGCCGCTGAACAGGATGGCGACGGCGACGCCGAGCAGGCCGAAGGTATAGATGTGCCGGCGGCGCTGGGCCCCGACGATGTCGGATGCGTCGATCGCGCGGGACATCTGCGGCTCCGGCAGGGTTGGGGGAGGTGCAGTGCGGCAGCAGTCGCGGCAGCAGTCGCGGCAGCAGTCGCTGGGGCAGTCGCTGGGGCAGGATGGGCGCCGCGGGCCATGCCGCGGCGCCGGGGGTCAGGGCATCGCGCTCAGTTCGACTTCGCCTTGCGCGCCTCGATGATCGAGACGTACGCCTCGTGGTGGATGGGTGCCAGGCCGCGGACCTCGCCGGCCATCACGCCGTAGGCACACTCGGGGTCCATCGACTCGAGCGATGCCATCAGGCCGACCATGTCCATCTTGACCTGCTCGGGCAGGTCCTTGCGCACCACGATGGGGCCCTCGGGGATCGGCTTGGACTGCCAGATCTGCACCAGCTCGGTCATGTCCACCAGGCCCGCATCCACGGCCTTGCGCAGCGCACCCGAGTTGAAGCCGTCCTCCCACGCGCCCAGACCGTCGGCCCAGGTGACGCCGGCGTCGATGTCGCCGTTGTAGACCGCGACGATGGTCTGCTCGTGGCCCCCGGTGAACACCACGTCGCCGAAGTAGTCGCCGGGCTGCATGCTGGCGCCCGTCAGGGTCGGGATCTCGATCGACGGGATCAGATAGCCCGATGTCGAGTTCGGATCCCCGAAGCCGAACTCTTTGTCCTGCATATCCTCCAGCGAGGCGATGCCGCTGTCGACGCGGGCAAAGCCCACCGAATAATAGCCATAGCTGCCGTCGGTGTTGATCTTGACCAGCACCGGCTCGACGGCCTCGGGATCGGTAAGAAACACCTTGGCATAGGACGAGGCGCCCAGCCACGCCATGTCCAGGTTGCCGCCCAGCAGACCCTCGATCACGCCGTTGTAGTCGGCCGGGGCGAACAGCTTGGTCGGCACGCCCAGCAGCTGTTCGGTGTACTGGCGCAGGCACTCGTTCGAGCGCAGACGGTCGCTGGCGTTCTCGCCGCCCAACAGGCCGATGCGGAAATCCTCGATGCCGAGGTCGCGCTCGTAGCCGCGCTGGTAGACGTCGCTCGAGCCCGCGTCCTGGGCCAGGGCAGCGCCGGTGCCGAGGGCGGCGACCGACACGGTGGCGGCGATCAGGCGATGGATGGTCATGCTTTTCTCACTCTCTGGCTGGGGCGGGTGTGGCGCCCGGCTTTCGACGATGGGGACGGTCAGAGCCGGGGCGTACCGCTGCCGCCCCGGCATGAGGCCCGCCGAGGGCAGGCGTCATTCGGCGGCGCCGACGGCCGGTCGGGGGTCGGGCCTGGCCAGCCCGCTCAACGCGCCGAGGCTGGTCGAGGTGGCGGCCTCGCGGAATTCCTCGCCGGCGCCGTAGATTGCGCGCGCCGCGTCGACCGTCAGCTCGGCGGCCCGGCCGTCGAACACCACGTGCCCCAGGCGCATGCCGATGACCCGGTCGCAGTAGGCGCGCGCGGTATCCAGCGTGTGCAGGTTGCAGACGACGGTGATGCCGTCGCGGTCGCGGATCTCGCGCAGCGCCCGCATCACGATCTCGGCGTTCAGCGGATCCAGCGACGCGATCGGCTCGTCCGCCAGGATCATCCTGGGGTTCTGCATCAGCGCCCGGGCGATGGCGACGCGCTGCTGCTGCCCGCCCGAGAGCTGTTCGGCCCGCTTGGTGGCCTGCTCGGCGATGCCCAGACGCCGGAGCGCGGCCAGCGCCTCCGCGATGTCGCCTTCGTCGAACAGCGAGAACAGGCTCGACAGCGCGCCCATGCCGTTGAGCCGGCCGAGCATCACGTTGGTGATGACGTCAAGCCGCGGCACCAGGTTGAACTGCTGGAAGATCATTGCGCAGTCGCGCTGCCAGCGGCGCATCGCAGCGCCGCGCAGGGCCAGCATGTCCTGTCCGTCGACCAGGATCTGCCCGCCGGTGGCCGGGGTTAGCCGGTTGATCATGCGCAGCAGCGTCGACTTGCCGGCGCCCGACGGGCCGATCACGCCCAGCATGGTCGGCTCGGTGACCGTGGCCGAAAAACCGTGGACCGCCCGGGTCGTGCCAAAGGTCTTTTGCAGGTTGCGGATCTCGATCTTCACGCAGCCGCTCCCGCCTGTCGTTGCCGGAGCCTTTGCGCCACAGGAGGGGCACAGATTCATGAAGGATGCGCAACGCTTGGGTGAAAGTTGGAGCGACCGCTCGCCTGTGGCGGGCCGCGGGGTGGATCAGCGCCGGGCGCGGCGCGTCGGGATCGCCCCCGATCTGCCCTGGCCTCGCCCCAAGCCGATCCAGTGCCCAGCCCGCTCTGCCGACGCTGCGCCGGCGACGAGCCTGCGACCACGCCCGCGGACCCGCGGGGGCCACAGGCATTGCCGCGGGGGCGCGGAGCCTCTAGAGGGTCGCGCGGAAACGGAGGCTCGGCGCGGACGCCCGTCTGCGCCCCGCACGATGGAGTGGAACGATGGCGATCACCGCTGGCCTGGTGAAGGAACTGCGCGACAAGACCGGCGTCGGCATGATGGACGCCAAGAAGGCGCTGGTCGAAAGCGACGGCGACATGGAGGCCGCGGTCGACTGGCTGCGCAAGAAGGGCCTGGCCAAGGCCGAGAAGAAAGCCGGCCGCACCGCAGCCGAGGGTCTGGTCGCGATCGCCGTGGCCGGCGGCAAGGGCGTTGCGGTCGAGGTGAACTCCGAGACCGACTTCGTCGCCCGCAATGCCGAGTTCCAGGCGCTGGTCGGCGAGATCGCGCAGATCGCGCTCGGCTACGACGACATCGAGGCGCTGAAGGCCGCGCCGATGGCCGGCAAGACCGTACAGGACGCGATCACCGACAAGGTCGCGACCATCGGCGAGAACATGACGCTGCGCCGCATGGCCAAGGTCGAGGGCGATCTGGTGGCCATGTACGTGCACAACGCGGTGGCCGACGGGATGGGCAAGATCGGCTGTCTGGTCGCGCTGCGGGGCGGCGCTGCGGCCGATGGCGCCGGGGTCGGTCGCCAGGCGGCGATGCACGTCGCCGCGCACGACCCGCGGCCCCAGGCGCTGGACGTCGACGACTTGGACCCCGCCCTGGTCGAGCGCGAGAAGAACGTGCTGACCGACCAGGCCCGCGCATCGGGCAAGCCCGACAACGTGATCGAGAAGATGATCACGGGGCGGCTGAACAAGTTCTATCAGGAGGTCTGCCTGCTGCGGCAGAACTTTGTGATGAACCCGGACCTGACCGTCGCCAAAGCGGTGGCCGAGGGCGCCGGCGGCGCCGTCGTCGCGGCCTTTGCCCGGCTCGAGGTGGGCGAGGGCATCGAGAAGGAGGAAGAGGACTTCGCCGCCGAGGTGGCGAAGACCCTCGGCGGCTGAGCCGCGGTCTTGCCCGTCGGCGGACCCGTCGCAACCCCGTCCCCGGCCCCATCCCCGGCCTCGTCCCCGGCTCCGGCCCCATCCCCGTGCCCGTGACCTAACCCGTCACCCAGGGAGGGGCGCCAGCCGGGGCGCAACGCCCAGCGCCGTGCCCTTCGATTTCGGCCCCGCGCGGGCGCTGACGGCAGGGCATCAGTCGTCAGACGGTGCTGCAAGCGGCCGCGGCGGTCGGCATCGCCGTCGACGTCTGCGGCGTGCCGCCGGCCGGGTTTCTGGCCGCCGACGAAGGGTTGACGGGGTGTCCACGGCGACCTCGGGCGGCGCCGGTGGCCCGCGGCGACGGCCGGATCGTGGGCAACGACGCTCCGGGCCCGGTGGCCCCCTCGGATGGTCGCGGCCCCTTGGGCGATGGCGCACTGCGCCCACCTGCGCGCCGGTGCAGGCTGCGGCGCGCCCTGGGCTGCACGAGCCTGCAGGGCGGCACAGGCTGAGTGCGCTCCTGTCGCCGGTCGCGGCGGCGGCAGTCGGGTCAATCCGCTGCCCCATGTTGCTATGCAGCACTTGTGGGCGCGGGGGCTTTCACCCATGGTCCGCGCAACTCAGCAACAGCAGGGGATGGGCGATGGCTGAGGCGACAGCGACCGCGGTGCCCCTGTTTCGGCGGGTCCTGCTCAAACTATCCGGCGAGGCTCTGATGGGCGATCAGGCCTTCGGTCTGCACCCGCCCACGCTGACCCGCGTGGCGGGCGAGGTGAAGCGCGCCCACGATGCCGGTTTCGAGATCTGCCTGGTGATCGGCGGCGGCAACATCTTCCGCGGCCTGTCGGGCGCAGCCCAGGGAATGGACCGCGCACAGGCCGACTATATGGGCATGTTGGCGACGGTGATGAACGCGCTCGGCATGCAATCGGCGCTGGAGACGATCGGCGTGGACACCCGGGTGCAGTCGGCGATCCCGATGGACACGGTGTGCGAGCCTTACATTCGCCGCCGCGCCGTGCGCCATCTGGAGAAAGAGCGCGTGGTGATCTTCGCCGCGGGCACCGGCAACCCGTACTTCACCACCGACACCGCCGCCACGTTGCGGGCGATGGAGATGCAGTGCGACGCCATCTTCAAGGGCACCGGCGTGGACGGGGTGTACGACAGCGATCCCCGGACCAATCCGGGTGCGCGGCGCTTCGACACGATCAGCTATGACGATGTGCTGGCGCGCAATCTCAAGGTGATGGATGCCTCCGCCATCGCGCTGGCGCGCGACAACGATCTGCCGATCGTGGTGTTCTCGCTGCGCGAGGCGGGGGCGATGACCGACGTGCTGCACGGCCGCGGCCGCTTTTCCCCCGTGCACGGCTGAGCCGCGCGGGGGGCGCCCTGGCCCGGGCCAGCGCGCCCGGTCCGGCGCGCGATCGCGTCGTGGGCCTCTCTGACGGGCCCGCCGCCGGGTTGTTGCGGGTCCCGCACGCGGGCCCGCCGCAGTGTCGTCGCGGCCCCCGCTCGCGGGACCGCCGCAGTGTCGTCGCGGCCCCCCCGCCCGGGGGCCCCCCCCGG
>JBCCMW010000151.1:0-9098 GCA_039026175.1 Pseudomonadota bacterium | reverse complement strand
TGGGCTTGCACCGGCGCGTGCTGCGGCCCGCGCCAGACCGACAGCCGGGTCCAGGTCCAGGATCAGGGTCAGATCCGCCTCGCGCCCGATGGCCAGCGCGTGCAGCGCGTCGACCCGGCCGCGGGCGGCAGCGGCATCGGCCTCGCCCGCGCTCTGATACGCGCGGGTGCTGTCGACGAAGCGGTCGCACAGCACCACGCGGCCGGCGGCCAGCGCGGGCGCGATCACGCGCTCCATATGATCGCGCCGCGCGGCGGTGAACAGCAGCGCCTCGGTCGCCGCCGACCAGCGCCCGGGATCGCCGGTCACCAGCAGCGCGCGGATCGCCTCGGCCCCCGGGGCGCCGCCGGGCTCGCGCGTCAGCACCGGATCGCGCCCGGTTGCGCGAAGCCGCTCGGCCAGCGCGCGCATCTGGGTGGATTTGCCGGTGCCGTCGGCGCCTTCCAGCGTGACGAACAGCGCCCCGGGCGCCGCCGGCGGCCAGACGGGCGCGGGTGGCCCGTCCGGCAGCGGCGGCAACGGCGGCAACGGTGGCAGGTCGGTCACCGCGGGCCCCGCGGCGGCCCCGGCGGGGCGATCGGGCAGACAGGGGCGGCCGCTGCCGGCATCGGCGGCTCAGAACCCCGCCGTGGCCAGCGCGCGCCGGGTCAGCAGCTGCGCGCTGGCCTGCATGCGCACCAGAAAGTTGCCGGGCAGCACCTCCTCGGTCGCCTGCAGCGGCACGACCGTCGGCTCGTCGACGCCGGGCACGGTGATCCGGATCTCGCCGATGCGCTGGCCCCGCTCGATCGGCGCGGGCACGGGCGCGTCGAAATGCGCGGTGACCACCGCATCCTCCAACAGGCCCAGCGGGGCGGTGATGATCACGTCCCGCGCCGGGGCGAGCGGCACGCTGGGCCGGTCGCCGATCCAGGTCTCGGCCTCGACCACCGGCACGCCGGCGGGGTGCAGCACCTCGGTATCGAAAGCGCGGAAGGCCCAGTTTACCAACCGCTCGGCCTCCTGGCGCCGGTCGGCCAGGCTCTGCAGACCGGTGACCACCACGATGATCCGCCGCCCGTCCCGCTCGGCCGAGGCGACCAGGCCGAAGCCCGCCTCCTTGGTGCGCCCTGTCTTCAGCCCATCGGCACCGTCGACCTTGCCCAGCAGCGGATTGCGGTTCTCCTGGGTGATGTCCTCCCAGGTGAAGGTCTGCTCGGCAAACATCGGATAATATTGCGGAAAGTCGACGATAATGCGCTCGGCGACGGTGGCCAGGTCGCGCGCGGTCATCACGTGGTCCGGGTGCGGCCAGCCGGTCGAGTTGGCGAAGTACGAGTTGTGCAGCCCGATCTCGGGCGCGCGGCGGTTCATCAGTTGGGCAAACGCCTCCTCGGTGCCGGCCAGCGCCTCGGCCAGCGCGACGGTAGCGTCGTTGCCCGACTGCACGATCACGCCGCGCAGCAGATCCTCGATGCTGACGCGCCCGCCTTCGCGGATGAACATCTTGGACCCGCCCAGCGCCGCCGCGCGCGACGAGGTGCGGAACTCGGCGTCCATCGACAGGCGCCCGCTCTCCAGCGCCTCGAAAATCATGAACAGCGACATCAGCTTGGACATCGAGGCCGGTGGCTCGGGCGCGTCGGCATTCTTGTCCAGCAGCACCGTGCCCGAGCGCAGGTCCTTGACAAAGGCGGTGCGGGCGTAGGTGGACATCGGCTGCGCCGCGGCCGGCGGCGCCGGGGCGACCAGCGCCAGCAGCACGCCGGTAATGGCCAGCACCGGGGTCGCGCGAGCGGCCCAGGCGATCGCGCGGCGGCGCGCCCGGCGAAGGGCGGAGCGGATCGCGGATAGACGGGCGGCGTCGGTCGGGGCGGCGTCGGTCATGGTGGCGTCGGTTGGGGCGGCGTCGGTTGGGGCGGCGTCGGTCATGGCGGTGCGTGCGCGGCGTTGCTGCGGCGGAGGGCTCCCCGGCCAGGGGGCCGTGCAGGGCTATCTAGCGGCGACCGGGCGCTGCGCCCAGACCCGTGGCGCGACGGCGGCACCGGGGCACAAGCCCCCGTCGCCGTGCGTATCCGGGTGCCAAGGAGGCCGGCGCCAAGGGGCGGGGAAAGTTCCCGGGGCAAGTTCGCGAGACAAATGGCAAAGCGGCGGGGCGGGCAGTGCGCCCGTCCCCCCACGTCTGCCGGCTGCGATCTCGCCGACCCAGGGCTCAGCGGTCGACCGGCATCGCGTCGCCGATCCCGTGACGGCTGAGCGAGGCGATGAAGCGCTGGCGCTCCTGCTCGGTGTGGAACGGCCCGGCCCGGACGCGCAACGCCGGCTTGCCACGAAACGAGCGGCTGAAGGCCACCGCGTCCACCCCGTCCGCCTGCAGTGCCGCCACAAGCTCGCGCGCGTTGTCCAGGGCGGTGAAGACGCCGACCTGCACAAACGGACGGTCCAGCGCGCTGGTCGCGTCCTCGACCGTCGGGACGGGCAGGGGTGCCAGCGCGTTGGCGGGCAGCGCGGCCGAGGGCAGTGCTGCCTGCGGGATCGCCACGGCAGGGGCTGCGAGGGCGACCACGGCCGCCTCCTCCTCGGCCGCGGCGGGCGCCGCGGTCTCCGGGGTCGGCGCGATCGCGGTCAGCGCCGCCGGCGCGGCGGCCGGGGGCGCACTCTGGCGCGTCCGCACCGCGACCGTCTCCGAGATCATCGCGCTCGACGGGCGCGGGTCGATCTGCAGCGCGGCGAGGTCCGGCTCGTCCGCTTGGGGTGCAGCCTCGGTATCGGCCTCGGCCAGGCCGTGCCCGGCATCGCCGGCGGCCGGGGCGGCCGAAGGGGCGGGCGTGGCGGCCGGCATGGCGGCTGGGCTCTCGGTGACGCTCGGCGCCTCGGGCACCGTCGGCTGCGCCGAAGCGGGCGCCTCGACCGCGGCGGTCTCCGGGGCGGCGATCGCCTCGCCCACCGACGCGGTCCGGATCCGCTGGGCCTCGGCCTCGGCCTCGGTCGCGGGCCGCACGCTGAGGCTCAGCAGCGCGAACGAACCGGCCTCGGCCGGCGTCGAGCGCTGCTCGACGGCAATGCGCCGGGGCCCACCGATGCCCGCCATCGAAGCGCCGGTCGGCTCGGTGCGCGCGGTCGCCATGATCTCGGCGCTATCGGCTACGGCCGGCAGGCCGTCGACCGTGCCGTCGTCGTCGCTGCCGCGCGCCGCGGCGAGGGCCTGCGCTGTCCGCTCGGACAGGGTGCGCGGCAGGCGCACGGTCGCCGCTCGGGCAGGCTCGGCCGCCGCGGCCAACGACACGCCGATGTCGATGCCCAGCGCATCCGCCGACGCGTCGACGTCGGCAGGCGCCAGGTCGACCGAGGCCAACGCGCCGGCCGGCACGCCTGTCGAGGGCAGGTGCGGCGCGCTGGGCGCGCCGCTCGCGGCCTGGCGGGGCGCCATGGGCGCAGTGGGCGGTGTGTCGAGCGTCGCAGCGCGCGGCAACGCAGGCGCTGCACCCTGGGGCGCCGCGGTGGGCGACACGGTCGGCGACACGGCGGCGACAGCGCCAAGCGCCCCGGTCTCAGCCCTGGCCTCGGTGGCGGTCTCAGCCCCGGTCGCGGCCCCGCTGTCAGCCCCGGGCTCGGCACGCCCGGCGACCGGTGCGGCGGCGGGCGTTTCCGCCTGGACCGCCGCCACGGCGATGGGCGCCGTCGCGGACGCGTGCTCCTGGGCGCGGGATGTCTCGACAGGGTCGACCCCAGCGCCGACCGAGGGGCTGACCTGGGGGGCGGTGGCCGACGCAAGCGCCACGTCGGTGTCGACCGCGGCACCCTCGGCGTCCTCAGTCGGCGCCGCGGCGACGGCGACCGCAGGGGCGGGAACTGCAGGAGTGGGGGCCGTCGGTTGGGCCGGGCGGGGTGCGGCGCGGGCCACCAGCGTCGGCGCCGGAGCAGCGCGCTGCGCAACCTCCAACGCGTGCTCGGGCCGCAGCTCGGTGTCGCGCACGGCGACGATCAGCGCCGAGCCGGGATAATCGATGGCTACCGTCACGATGTCGGTGTCGCGGTTGCCGCTGACGCCCAGCGCCTCGGCCGCCTCGGCCGAAAGCTGCGCCACGTCAGCACGCAGCGACGGGATCAGCGCCGCATCGGCCGCCCGGCCGGTGGCGCGGTTGATCAGCCGCACGCGGGCATAGGCGGTCGCCGAGGGGTGAGCGATCCAGATGCCGGCCCGCGTCTCGCCACCCAGCCAGCGCGCAGGGCCGCGGGCGAAGAACAGGTCGGGCCGCAGCTCGAAGCGGTCGCTGAAGGGACCGCTGTAGGCGCCCTGCAGCACCTCGTCGGTCAGCCCGTCGGGCAGCGTGTCCAGCGCAACGAGCATCGCCTGCGCGCCGCCCTCGCCCTCGACCACCGGCGGGCTGGCCAGCGATCCTGCCGCCACCGGGGTCGGTGCCTCGTGGCGCGCCATGCAGGCACCGAGCGTCAACGCCGCGGCCATCGCCGTCGCGCCGGCCAGCGCCTGGCGCCGGGCGCGGCGGGCAGCGGCGGCACGCGCTGCAACGGGCGAGACGAGGGGCATCTCCGAGACGATCCTGAGGCCGCTGGGCACGCGCGGCAGGGGGTGGGCAAGCCGGTTCGTGTCGGTCATGGCAGATCCCCGCTCTTCCCTGATGGTCCCATACCGATACAGCACGACCCGGTCCGAGCAAAGTGCCGAGCGCCCAAGATGCGGCGGAAATGCTACGAATATGTGCCCGTATCGTCTTGATTTTCCGCGCCGCGGGGTCGGCTCGCGCTGCGGTCGTACGGCGTTCCACCGCCGCGTGCAGCAGCTTACCGGTTGGTCATGTATCAGAGGTTGAAGAGCGCCCGGATGACGTGTGCGGCGCGTCGCCGGGCCGCCCGGAAACGCCCCTCGGCGACGCCAGAGGGTCGGGCCGTGGCGCGGCGCCCGGCGACCCGCCGGCACGGCCCTCGATGTGCGCCCACCGGCAGGGGTCGGCCGAGCCGGAACGGACCGCCCGATTCTCGCCCCGGTGTGACGCCGACACCGGGACGCCACGGCGGCGGGCCAGGGTGCCAGCGGCGCCACGACCAGGGTGCCAACGGCGCCGAGGCCAGTGGGCCAACGGCGCCAAGGCCAGTGGGCCAACGGCGCCATGACCAGTGGGCCAACGGCGCCACGACCAGGGTGCCAGCGGCGCCGCGAGATGGGGGCC
Source organism: Pseudomonadota bacterium (assembly GCA_039026175.1). Classification (GTDB taxonomy): domain Bacteria; phylum Pseudomonadota; class Alphaproteobacteria; order Rhodobacterales; family Rhodobacteraceae; genus Thermohalobaculum. The sequence continues at coordinate 3,930 of JBCCMW010000151.1, read as the reverse complement.
GACGGCGCCCACAAATGGGCGGGCGCAGGGCCGGCACGACCCACGCCGGGCCAGCCGGCCAGCGCGCCGCGAAGCGCCCGCCCGTGGGGCAGCGTAGATTTTGCCGCACAGGCAACAGCGTAGCCGGTCCAGCATCGGTCGTCGCCCAACCGTCCGCCGGTCCTGTGGGCGGGGAGCGCCCCGGTCTGCACCCCAGTCTGTGCCCCAGTCTGTGCCCCAGTCTGCGCCGCCGGATCCTATCGGGTCGCCGGATTTGACGGGTCGAGTTGACAGGGGGCGGCGGGCGGCGCCAAGACCTGCGCGCCCGGGAGTTGGCAGAGCGGTCGAATGCAGTGGTCTTGAAAACCACCGAACCTGCAAGGGTTCCGTGGGTTCGAATCCCACACTCCCGGCCATCGCCATAAGCGGCCGATAACCCTCGATAATCGCGGTTGGCGCCAACGCGCCCGCGCAGCGCTGCGATCCCAGCATCCGGTGATTCGGGCGACGTTGGCCGGGCCTAGCCGGTCAGCTCGGCGATGCGGCGCAGGGCGGCCTCGTAGCCGGCCGGGCCCATCCCCGCGATCACCGCCTCGGCCACGCCCGAGATGTAGGAGTGATGGCGGAACGGCTCGCGTCGGTGGATGTTGGAGAGGTGCACCTCGATCACCGGCCCGTCGAAGGCCGTCAGCGCGTCGCGGATCGCGACCGAGCTGTGGGTGTAGCCGGCCGGGTTGATCACGATGCCGAGGACCGTGCCGCGCGCTTCCTGGATCCAGTCGATGAGCTGGTGCTCGGCGTTGGACTGGCGGCACTCGACCGCCAGCCCCAGCGCGGCACCCAGCGCGCGGCAGCGTGCGTCCAGATCGGCCAGCGTCTCGTGGCCATAGATCTCGGGCTCGCGCGTGCCGAGCATGTTGAGGTTGGGCCCGTTCAGGACCAGTACGGGGCGCGCCATGGCGTGGCTCCCTGGTCGGTGGGGCGCGGCCCGGGCGCGGCGGTGCCCTCGACAGCGGCTCGACGGCGGCCGGCGGGGCATGGGCCGCGGCTGAGATGCCTCGGCCGGGCGCGGCGGGCAACCCCGGTGCCGGGTACGCGCCCTGCACCGCCGCGCGGACCCGCGCCAGCCGGGTGCCTGCCCGGTGCCTACCTGGTGCCTGCCCGGCGCCAGCCGAGTGTCTGCCCGGCGCCTCCCCGGGGCCTGCCCGGCGCCAGCCGAGTGTCTGCCCGGCGCCTGCCCGGGGCCTGCCCGGGGCCTGTGCGGTGCCTGCCCGGCGCCAGCCGAGTGTCTGCCCGGCGCCTGCCGTGTGCCTGCCCAGTGCCTTCCCGGCGCCTGCTCGGGGCCTGCGCGGTGGCGCGCGGCCGCGGGGGCGCGCTGCCCCCTGGCGTGCTGACCCGTCTCGACGCGGGGGCGCCTGCGGTCCTATGCCTGTGGCACGGACACGCGCCGCCCGTGCCGCTTCGGACGCAACCCCAGCCCCGGACCCGGCTGCGCGGCGAGACACCCGGCCGCCCACCCCCGGGCGGCCCACAGAACAGGCAAGCAGCGGAGGAAGACCATGAAGCGCACCGCAACAGGGATCGCGACAGCCGGGCTGATCGGCGCCGCGCTGGTGGCACCGGCCGCGGCCGACGAGATCAAGGTCGGCCTCCTGCTGCCCTACTCCGGCGTCTACGCCGCGCTCGGCACCGAGATCGACGCGGGCTTCGTGCTGGGGCTCGATACGTTCGGCGAGGACGCCGGCACCAGCTTCCAGATCGTGCGCGAGGACACCGAGGTGAAGCCGCCCGTGGGCCTGGCCAAGGCGCGCAAGCTGATCCTGCAGGACCGGGTCGACGTGATGGCGGGCATCGTGTCCTCGGGCGTGCTGGCGGCGGTGCGCGACGTGGTGGACGGCGCCGAGGTGCCGCTGATCGTCGCCAACGCAGGCAACGACATCGCGACGGGCGAGGCCTGCAGCCCCTACGTCGTGCGCGTCTCGTTCTCGAACAGCCAGATCAACCGGCCGATGGGCCCCTGGATGGTCCAGCAGGGCATCACCAAGGTCTACACCATGGCGCCCGACTACGCCGCCGGGCGGCAGATGATGGAGACCTTCGCCGAGAGCTTCACGGCGGCGGGGGGCGAGATCGTGGGCGCGGACTACACGCCCTTTCGCAAGACCCAGGACTTCGGGCCGTACCTCGCCCAGGCCAAGGCCAGCGGGGCCGAGGCGGTGTTCGCCTTCTACGCGGGCGGCGAGGCGATCAGCTTCGTCAAACAGTACGACAGCTTCGGGCTGAAGGCGGACATGGGGCTCTATGCGTCGGGCTTTCTCACCTCGCCCTTGTACGTCGAGGCGCAGGGCCCGGCGGCCGAGGGGATCGTGACCTCGCTCCACTATGTGCCCACGCTCGACACGCCCGTGAACAACGCCTTTGTCGCGGCGTTCGAGGCCGAGACCGGGCGCACCCCGTCCGAGTACGCGGTTGCCGGCTACGACGCCGCCCGCGCGCTGGTCGAGGCCGCCAAGACCGGCGCCGACGGCGGGGCCGCGCTGGCCGCCGCCCTGTCCCGCGTCAGCTTCGAGGGGCCGCGCGGCACGCTGTCGATCGACCCTGCCACCAACAACGTGGTGCAGCCGATCTATGTGTACGAAACCGTCGCGGGCCCCGAGGGGCTGACCCAGAAGCTGCTGGCCGAACTGCCGCCCGAGCAGGACGCGCCCAACGGCTGCGAGATGCCGACGAACTGAGCCGGCCGCAGGGCCGCAGGGCCGCGCGCCCGGGAGGGAACCAGCATGGATGCCGGCTTCTGGCTGTTCCAGGCGCTGAACGCGCTGCAGCTGTCGATGCTGCTGTTCCTGCTGTCGATCGGGCTGACGGTGATCTTCGGCCTCATGCACTTTGTGAACCTGGCGCACGGGGCGCTGTACGCGGCCGGGGCCTATGTGGCGGCCAGCGCCTCGGCGGTGGGCGGGTACTGGCTGGGCTTCCTGGCGGCCCCGCTGGCGGTCGCGGTGCTGGGGGTCGCGCTCTACGCGGGGCTCATTCGGCGGATGCGGCGCGCGGGGCCGATGGCACAGGTGCTGGTCACCTTCGGGCTGATCTTCGTGCTCACGGATCTCACCCGCATCGTGTGGGGCGACCTGGCGCTGGCCAGCGAGGTTCCCGCGGCCCTGGCCGGCACGGTCGACATCGCAGGCGTCACCTACCCGGTCTATCGCCTGTTCATCATCGCGCTGGGGCTGGCGGTGTTCGCGGTGCTGGCGCTGGTGCTGGCGCGCACCCAGATCGGCGCGATGATCCGCGCGGGCGTGGATAACGACCAGATGGCCGCCTGCGTCGGCATCGACGTCGAGCGGCTGTTCTTTATCGTGTTCTGCGTCGGCTGTGCGCTGGCGGGGCTGGCGGGCGCGGTCGCGGCCCCGGTGCTGTCGGTCACGCCCGAGATGGGGCTCTCGATCCTGATCCCGACGCTGATCGTCATCGTGATCGGGGGCCTCGGCAGCCTGCGCGGCGCCATCGTCGGCTCGCTGATCTTCGGCTTTGTGCAGACCTTCGGGGCGGTGCTGGCGCCGGCCTTCGCGTCGGTGCTGATCTACGCGCTGCTCGCCGCGGTGTTGATCGCACGGCCCGGCGGGCTGTTCCCGGCGCGGGGCTAGGCGCGGTGTTCCGGCACACGGCCCTGCGCTGGGCGCTGCTCGGCCTGCTGGTCGCCGGGGCGCTGGCCCGCGCGTTCACGGCCGAGTTCTTCGGGCTGGAGATCCTGATCGAGATCCTGATCCTGGCGATGCTGGTCATAGCCCTGGACCTGGTCGCGGGCTTCGGGGGCATGGTCTCGCTGTGTCACGGGGCGCTGATGGGGGCGGGCGCCTACGCCTATGCGATGCTGACGGTGCGGGCCGGCGTCGATCCCGCGCTCGCCATGCTGGGGGCGATGGCGGTGGCGGGGGCCGGCGGCTGGGCGGT
>JBCCMW010000150.1:0-9138 GCA_039026175.1 Pseudomonadota bacterium | reverse complement strand
GGGGGGCGGGGGGCGGGCGGCCCCCCTTTTTGCCGTGGCGCCTCGCCGGGCTGACGCTCGCCAATCCGCTGGGCATTGCGGCGGGTTTCGACAAGGACGCCGGCGCCGCGGCTGCGCTGAGCCGGGCCGGCCCGGGCTTTGTGGAGCTGGGCGCCGTCACCCCGCGGCCGCAGGCGGGCAATCCGCGGCCGCGCCTGTTCCGCCTGCCCCGCCACGGCGCCGCGATCAACCGCTTCGGTTTCAACAACGCGGGCATGGACGCGATGGCGGCACGGCTGGAGCGGCTGCGGGCCGCGGGGCCGACGGCGGTGCCGGTGGGGCTGAACCTGGGCGCCAACAAGGACAGCGGGGACCGCGCGGACGATTATGCTGTGCTGATCTCGCGGCTGGGCCCGCTGGCGGATTTCCTGACGATCAACATCTCGTCGCCCAATACCGAGCGGCTGCGCGATCTGCAGGGGGCGGCCGCGATCGGCGCGTTGTTGGCGCAGGCCCAGGCGGCGCGCGCCGGCCTGACAGCGCCGCCGCCGCTGTGGCTCAAGATCGCGCCTGACCTGGACGAGGCGGGCCTCGACGCCGTGGCCGAGGCGGCCCGCGCGCACCGGCTAGACGCTGTGATCGCCACCAACACCACGTTGGCACGCGACGGTGTCGACGGGCGCCATGCCGCAGAGGCCGGCGGTCTCTCGGGCCGGCCGCTGATGGCGCGGTCGACCGCGGTGCTCGCTGGCCTGCGCCGCAGGCTGGGTGACGAGATCGCGCTGGTCGGTGTGGGGGGCGTGGCGAGCGGGGCGGACGCCTATGCCAAGGTGCGGGCCGGCGCCTCGGCTGTGCAGCTCTACACGGCGCTGGCCTACGGCGGGCTCTGGCGCGTGCACGCGATCCTGGACGAGATGGCCGCCCTTTTGGCGCGCGACGGCTATGCCTCGCTGGCCGAGGCCGTGGGCGCCGACGTCGACCCGGCCTCTGCCCCGCGCGCCACCCGCGCCTCGAGCGCCGGCAGGTAGAGCGCCAGCGCGACCGCCCGCAGGATCAGCAGCGCCCAGAATGCGGCCCAGAGCCCGTGGTTGCCGAAGACCAACGTCGCCGCCCAGCCCAGCGGCAAAAACGCTGCCGCCGCCACGGCCATCGAGCGCAGCATGGCCCGCCCGTCCGCAGCGCCCACGAAGATCCCGTCCAGCGTGAACGGCGCGACCCCGGGCAGCGGCAGCAGCGCGGCCCACAGCACATAGGTTCCGGCGACCGCGCGCACGTCTTCGAGATCGGTGAACAGCGCGACGATCCAGGGCGCGGCCACGGCCAGCGCGGCCGCCAGCGCCAGCGCGATGGTCGCCGCGGCGGCCAGCACCGTGCGGATCGCAGCACGCAGCGCGCGGGGCGAGCGGGCGCCGACGGCCCGACCCACCAGCGCCTCGGCCGCGATGGCGAAGCCGTCCAGCGCGGCGGCGGTGAACAGGAAGAACTCCAACAGCACGCCGTTGGCTGCCAGCACCGCCTCGCCCTGCAGCGAGCCCAGCCGCGCGACCCAGGCAAAGCAGATCGCCAGCAGCAGCGTGCGCAGGAAGAAGTCGCGGCTGAGCCTGAGCAGCGCGACGATCTCCTCGCGCCGGGCCACGCGCACCCAGTCGGGCCGCCAGCCGGCCGGCATCAGCCACCGCACCGTGCCGGCGGCGCGCACCAGACCGTAGACAAAGCCGGTGCCCTGCCCGATCAGCGTGCCCACAGCCAGCCCCTCGATCCCCAGCCCGGCACCCAGCACCAGCGTCAGCGTGGCGACAACGTTGACCAGCGAGGCGGCGATCTGCATCTCCAGCAGCCGCCGCGTCCGCCCCTGGCCCGAGAACCAGCCCATCAGCACGTAGCTGCCCAGTTCCGCCGGGGCGCCGATCAGCCGGATGGCGAGGTAGCTGGCGCTCGCAGCCTCGGTCCGCGCCGATCCCTCGAACAGATGCATCAGCAGCGCGGCCAGCGGATGGCGCAGTGCCGCGATGGCCAGCCCCAGCGTCAGAGCCAGCGCCATGCCGCGGATCAGCGTGTTCACCGCGCGCTCGCGCCGGGCCGCCCCCACCGCCTGGGCGGTGGTGCCGCTGACGCTGGCGTGCAGGAAATTCAGGGTGCCGATCAGCAGCCCGATCGCCGCGGCGCCCAGCGCAACCGCGGCCAGCAGCGCCGTGTCGCCGGTATTGCCCATGATCGCCGTGTCGATCGCGCCCTGCAGCGGCACCGCCCCGTTCGACAGCACCACCGGCAGCGCGATGGCGAGCACGGTCAGAAAGCCCGGTTCGGCCACGCCGGCGGGCGGCACCCGGTCGGACCGTTGCGGCGTCGCGCGCGCCATGGCGGGCCGCTCAGCCCGCGCGGCGGGACGCGCCGGCCGACGGCTGCGGCGGGACCCCGCCCTGCTCGCCCAAGGGCCTGCCCAATGGCCCGCCCAATTGCCCGCCCCAGGGCCGGCCGCCCAGGCGCCGCCCGCTCACAGATCGGTCACGGTGACACGGCTGTCGGGCAGATCGCGCGCGCGGCGCACCAGCAGATCCTCGATCCAGTGGGTGATGGCATAGACCGCGCCGAGCGCGGCCAGCGCCAGGGCCAGACCCAGCATCAGCGTGCCCGATGCGACCTCGACGTCGATCAGCACGAATTTGCGCACGATCGCCAGCACGCCGATGATGACGACGGTGCGCACCTGGATCAGGCCGTGGTGGCCACGCACGCTCTGCAACACCGAATGGGCCAGTTCGATGGCGATCAGCGCGGCTAGCGCGCGGTCGAACAGCGTCTGGAAGGTCGCATAATCGAAAATCGCCCCGACCTCGGTCATGAATGGGTAGAGCGCCACCAGAAAACTGAGCAGCGCCAGGATGATCACGCCCGACATCCCGACCAGCAGCACGAAGGACACGCCACGCTCGAACAGCTCGTAGCCGAGCCATCGGACCGGCTTGCCGTCGCTGCGCGCGCTCGCGGGGTTCACGTCGTCGATGCCCAAAGCCATAGCGCTCCCCTGCCGCGCGACGCCGGGCGGGCGCCGCAGCGCAAAAAATGGCGCTGCCAGGGGCGGGCGACAGGCCGGCGCCCGTGTCACTCGACAACCGTTTCGCGCCCGCTGCACGCCCTCGCGCGGCACGGCGGCCCGCGCGGGCGGGCACCGTGGCGTGGAACGCCGTCGCCGCCCGCCGCCGGGATCGGGCGTCGGGGATCAGGCGTCGGGGATCAGGCGTCGGGCATTAGGCGTCGGGGATCAGGCGTAGGGGATCAGGCGTAGGGGATCACGCGTCGGGCATGAGGAAATTGCCGCGGAGCATCGCAAAGGGACGGTCGCGCGCCTCCTGCCATGCCTCGACATGCACGTGGGCGACGCGCCGCCCGGTCTTTTGCACCCGTGCGCGGGCGAAACTGTCGCGCGGCAGCCCGCGGCGCAGATAGTCGACCGTCACGTCGACCGTGCGCGGCATCGCGGCAAACCGCTCCTCGGCCACCGCCTGTGCGGCCTGCGCTGCCGGCAGCGTCGCCTCTTCGGCCAGCGCGGCGGCGAGCCGGTCCCAGGCCAGTTGGGTCAACGCGGCGATCTCCAGGAACGAGCCGGTGACGCCGCCGTGCAGCGCGGGCAGGAACGGGTTGCCCACCAGATGCGGCGCGAACGGCAGGCGCATCGTCAGCTCGTCGCCCAGCCGCTCGACCGCCACACCCAGCACCGCGTTGTAGGGAACCCGAGCGACCAGCGCGATCAGGGCCGCGTCCAGGCGACGCTCGGCATCGGCCGCGGCGCTCACGGGGCAGGCCCCGCCGCGCCGTCGTCCTGTCCGTCGGCGCGCGCGGCAGGTGCCCGATCGGACGCCGCCCGCACGGTCGGATCCGGGGACCGATCCACCATGAACGCGCCGGTGGCCGAGGCGACGAGCCGGTCGGCCGCATCGGACGGGGCCCGCGCCGCCGCCGCGTCGCCCGGCATCGGCGCCCAGGCCGCCACGGCCCGGGCGAACGCCACGCTGCGGGTGACGCGGTAGCACTCGGCCCGGGCGATCACGCGGCCCCCTGGGCGGGCCGGGCGCATGTAGTCGATGCGCAGATCCAGCGTCGCGGTGGCGCGAATCCCCCCCGCCCCGTCCTCGCCCGACGCGGCCGTCTGGGCGCCCGATGCGCCGCCCGCACCGCGTCCGGGCGCTTTGGGGGCGGCCGACAGCACCGCCGAGCCGCACGCCGTGTCCAAGAGCGCGGTGATCACACCTGCGTGCATGACGCCGGTATCGGGGTCGCCGATCAGCGCCGAGGCATAGGGCACCGACAGCACGGCCACGCCGTCGGCGGCGCCGTGCAGCCGCATGCCCAGCGCCTTGGAAAACGGCAGCCCGACCAGCGGCTCGCCCTCGTCCAGACCGTCGAAGGCGTCCAAGCTGGGCGCCGGCTGCCCGCCGCCCCGCAGCAAACCGCTGATATCTTTTTCTTTTTCGTCTGACATCGCGATCCTGGTCCGATTGGTGCGCCCGCCCGGCGCTGCGGCAACCGGGCCTGGGCGATGTACGGCCGCGCGCTGCCCCGGCGCAATGGGCAGGACGCTGGGTCACGCCGGCCGCCCCGGCGGCGCGGCCCGTCGCTGCCCCTGCGTCGTGGTGCAAGGCCCGTATCGCGCGGCGCGACGCGAGGTTATAGTTGACGTAAACGTCAGATTCGTAGATTGACCAGTACCACTGGCTTCGCCATATCGCCGTCACCTCTGAACAGGAGACATAGATGAGCGATCAAACCTACACGATTGGCGAGATGTGCCGGGCCTTCGACGTGACGCCGCGTGCGTTGCGGTTCTACGAGCAGAAGGAGCTGTTGAAACCCATCCGCCAGGGCCAGCACCGCCACTACACCCCGCGCGACCGAGCCCGGTTGACCCTGATCCTGCGCGGCAAGCGCTTCGGCTTTTCGCTGGCCGAGATCCGCGAGCTGCTGGAGCTCTATTATGTGGGCGACGGCCAGGTGACGCAGCTGAACGCCACGCTGCAGGCGGCCGAAAAGCACCACGACGAGCTGCGGGCGCGGCGCGACGAGCTGACCGCCGCGATCGGCGAGCTGGAGGAGCAGATGCGCCTGGTCCGCACGATGCTGACGGCCAAGGCGGACAAGGCGGAGAATACGGCGCGGGCCGCCGGCTGAACCGCCGGTCCGCCGCCGAAACTGTCGAGCGCAGGCGCGACCCGGGCAGCCGAACCCCCAAGGCCCGGTCGGCGCGACTGTGACGCAAGGCGACGCCAGCGGGACAGGGAGCACGTGTGCCCCTGCCCCAGACGGCGCAAGACAGGATAACGGCGGCGGCCGGGCACCATGCGTCGCGCCCCGCAGACAAGACCGCGAGCAAGGGAGCGACCGTATGGCCAACTACACCCCACCCCTCCGGGATATCGGCTTTGTCCTGCACGAGGTGCTGCGCGTCCAAGACCGCAGCGACGTGGCTGGCTATGACGAGTTGACCGAGGATCTGACCGGGCAGATCCTGGAGGAGGCAGGCAAGCTGGCGCGCGACGTGCTGGCGCCGCTCAACGCCGTGGGCGACAGACAGGGTTGCCGGCTGGAGAACGGGGTCGTGCGCACCCCCGACGGGTTCAAGGAGGCCTGGGCGCAGCTCGTCGACGGCGGCTGGCCTTCGCTGGAATGCGCGACCGAGTACGGCGGCCAGGGCATGCCCAGCGTGCTGAACATCCAGATCGGCACGATGAAGTCCGCCGCCAACATGGCGTTCATGATGTACTCGGGCCTGACGCACGGCGCCTACTCGGCGCTGCGCGACCACGGCTCGGACGAGCAAAAGCAGCGCTATCTGCCCAAGCTCGTGTCCGGCGAGTGGACCGGCACCATGAACCTGACCGAACCGCAGTGCGGCACCGACCTGGGGCTGATCCGCACCAAGGCCGAACCGGCGGGCGACGGCAGTTTCCGCATCACCGGGCAGAAGATCTACATCTCGGCCGGCGAGCACGACATGGCCGAGAACATCATCCACCTGGTGCTGGCCCGTCTGCCGGACGCGCCGGAGGGCACCAAGGGCATCTCGCTTTTCGTGGTGCCCAAGTTCCTGGTGCACGACGACGGCAGCCTGGGCCAGCGCAACCCGGTCGCGTGCGGCAAGGTCGAAGAGAAGATGGGCATCCACGGCAGCGCGACCTGCGTGATGCACTACGACGGCGCGACCGGCTGGCTGGTGGGCGAGGCGCACAAGGGCCTGCGCGCGATGTTCACGATGATGAACGAGGCGCGGCTCTTGGTCGGCATGCAGGGCCTGGCGATCGCTCAGGGCGCCTACCAGTTGGCCGCCGAGTACGCCAAGGACCGCGTGCAGGGCCGTGCGGTCACCGGCGCCGAGGCCCCCGACAAGCCGGCCGACCCGCTGATCGTGCACCCCGACGTGCGCCGCCTGCTGCTGGACCAGAAGGCGTTCGTCGAGGGCGGCATGGCGTTCCTGGCCGAGATGTGCATGGCGCTTGATCTGGAGCGCCGGCACGAGGACGAGGACGAGCGCAAGCGCGCCGGCGAGCGCGTGGCGCTGCTGACCCCGGTGGTCAAGGCGCACCTCACCGAGGAGGGTTACCGCCTCACCTCGAACGCCATGCAGGTGTTCGGCGGCCACGGCTATATCGAGGAGTACGGCATCGCCCAGTTCATGCGCGATGCCCGCATCACCATGATCTATGAGGGCGCCACCGGCGTGCAGGCGCTGGATCTGGTCGGGCGCAAGCTGGGCGCCGGCAGCGGCCGCGCGATCATGGCCTATTTCGAGGACATCAAGGCCTTCTGCGCCGCCAACAAGGCGAACGAGGCGCTGGAAAAGGACTTTCTGGGCCCGCTGAAGCAGGCCTCCAAGGACCTGCAGGCCGCGGCGATGTACTTCATGCAGGCCGGTGCCAAAAACCCCAACGCCGCACTCGCCGGGTCGGTCGACTTCGTGCATCTGTTCGGCCATGTCGGCATCGGGCTGGCCTGGGCGCGCATGGCCAAGGCGGCGCACGAGCGGCTGGAGGCGATCGCCGCCGGCGCCGAGGGCGATGCCGACTACTACCGCAACAAGCTGATCACCGGGCGCTACTACATGAGCCGCGTGCTGCCCGAGACCGGTCTGCGCCTGGCGCGCATCCAGTCCGGCGCCGAGCCGGTGATGGACCTGCCCGCCGAGGCGTTCTGACCCCACCGCCGCCGGCCCCCGCGACGGGGCCGGCCTCGACCACCGCCAAAGCCGCGACGGCTGCGCCTGGCTGTGCCACTCTGGCACGGGCCCCGGCCCAACCGTGCGGGGCAGACCGGGCGAGGAGGATCGTATGGCACGCAACGCCGCGAAACGGCTGCCCCTGCCCAAGCGCTTCAACGCGGCGCTGACCGAGGAGGCCTATGCATCGCTCCGCGCGCTGAACGAACGCTACGGGCTGGGCAACAACTACCTGCTGACCGTCCTGCTGGAGCGGCTGGACGACATCGCCGAGCCCGAAGCGCTGGACGGCGCCTTCCGCGCCTTCATCGCCGAATACGGTGCACCGCAGGGTGGCCCGATGGGCGGCGCCACCGCCACGGACAAGGGCTGAACGCCCGCACGGCGCGCCCCAGACCAAGCGCCCCAGACCAAGCGCCCCGCGCGAACCGGGGCAGCGACACAAAAACGGGAAAGCCCACGGAGGAGACGATGACCGAGGCCTATATCTACGACGCCGTGCGCACGCCGCGCGGTCGCGGCAAGAAGGACGGGGCGCTGCACGAGATGACGGCGCTGCGCCTGTCGGCCGAGGTGCTGAACGCGCTGCGCGACCGCAACGACCTGGACACCGCCGAGGTCGAGGACGTGATCTGGGGCTGCGTCACCGCGGTCGGCGAACAGGGCGGCGAGATTGCGCGCAGCGCGGTGCTGTACGCCGGCTGGGACGAAAAGGTCCCCGGTCTGCACATCAACCGCTTCTGCGCCAGCGGGCTGGAGGCCGTGAACCTGGCCGCCAACCAGGTGCGCGCGGGCGCGGGCGAGCTGTACGTCGCGGGCGGGGTCGAGATGATGAGCCGCGTGCCCATGGGCAGCGACGGCTTCGCCATCGGCGTCGATCCCTACGTGGCGATGAAGACCTATTTCGTGCCCCAGGGCATCTCGGCCGACATCATCGCGACCGAGTACGGGTTTTCGCGCGACGACGTCGACGCCTTCGCCGTCGAGAGCCAGGCGCGCGCCGCCCAGGCGTGGGAGGAAGGCCGCTTCGAGCGCTCGGTGATGACGGTGCGCGACCAGAACGGCATCCCCGTGCTGGACCGCGACGAGCACGTGCGCCCCGGCACCGACATGCAGTCGCTGGGCGCGCTGAACCCCAGCTTCAAGACGATGGGCGAGAACATGCCCGGCTTCGACGCCGTGGCCCTGATGAAGTACCCGCACCTGGAGCGGATCGAGCATGTGCACCACGCCGGCAATTCGTCGGGCATCGTCGACGGCGCTGCGGGCGTGCTGGTGGGCTCCAAGGAGGTCGGCGCGCGTCTGGGTCTGACCCCGCGCGCCAAGGTGCGGGCGACGGCGCGGATCGGCACCGATCCGACCATCATGCTGACCGGCCCCGTGCCCGCCACCGAAAAGGCGCTGCGGGCTGCCGGGATGACCATCGACGACATCGACCTGTTCGAGGTGAACGAGGCGTTCTCGTCGATCGTCCTGCGCTTCATGCAGGCATTCGACGCCGATCATGCTAAGGTTAACGTCAATGGGGGGGCCATCGCACTGGGCCATCCGTTGGGCGCGACCGGGGCCATGATCCTGGGCACGCTGATCGACGAGATGGAACGCAGCGACAAGGCCACGGGCCTGGCGACGCTGTGCGTCGCGTCCGGCATGGGCGCGGCAACGGTGCTCGAGCGGGTCTGACGGGATGCGGCCGGCCGGCCTTTGCCCGATTACCCCAAAGACGACAGGACCGGGGCACAGCCGTCCCGGGACGTCGCGCGCGGCGTCGACGCTGGGGGCATCGCCGTCGCACGCGTGGTCAGGGCCAGCGCGCTCGGGCGGCACCGGCGCGCACGCAGAGGGGGACGGCCGTGCGGGTGTCGGAGTTTCTGCAGGACTATGCGCTGGCCTTCAGCGCGGGCGATGTCGAGGAAGTCGCCAATTTCTACGACATGCCGCTGTCGATGATC
>JBCCMW010000149.1:0-9146 GCA_039026175.1 Pseudomonadota bacterium | reverse complement strand
CGCGATCATCGTCGAGATCGATTTCAGCGTCGTGCTCTTGCCCGCGCCATTGCCGCCCAGGAGGGCGACGACCTTGCCCTCCGGCACCTCGAGCGACACGCCGCGCAGCACCAGGATGACGTTGTCGTAGATGACCTCGATATTCTTGACCGAGAGCACGGGCTCGGCGCCCGGTTTCGCGCTGGCGGCTGGCGCGTCAATCGTCATGTCGGCGGTTGCGGTCATGGCGTTCTTCCCGGTCTCGGTGGTTGGGGCCATGGGGCGCGCGCGCGCATGCGTCTCGCGGCGTCCCATGGCGGTGTCGGCGCCGCCCCCGAACCATCGGGCCAGGGGGCGGCGGTTGGCGTTACGAGCAGGCGCGCGGCTCGATGCCGTTCTCGGAGGCGAACATCGCCGCGCTGTCGACAACGAGCTGGCGGATGAAGGTCGGATCCGGCGGGCCCATCCAGTCGGTGACCAGCTCGAACTTCTCGCCGTTCCACTGCATCATGCGGAACTCGCCCGCACCGTCGTGCTTTTCGCAGGACAGCGCGAAGGGCGCGACCATGCCGCTGATGCCCAGCTCCTCGAGCTTCTCGGGCGTCATGTCGAGCGCCTCGTAGCCGTCGCGGAACTCGGCACCGGTCACCGGCTGGCCGACCTTGTCGAACATTTCCTGCGCGTTCTTCAGCGCCTCGATCCACATCACCGCGGCACCGACGCCGCGGTTGTAGTAGACCTGACCCACGCGGTCGGGGTTGGACATGTTGCCCTCGTCCGAGTCCTCGTAGAGCACCTTGTACATGTCGGCGATCAGCGGGAACTCGTCACGGCCCGGCACGGCGTTGGCGACGACGAAGGTGCCCTTCGCGGCGTCGCCGGCCGGCACCATGTCCTCCTCGGCGCCGCCGAAGGTGACATACACCAGCCGCTCACGCGGGAAGCCCATGCGCGCGGCGTTGGTCATACCGGTCGAGTTCATGCCCGAGCCGGCACCCCAGAAGGTCACCCAGTCCGGACGCTCGCGGCGGATCTGCAGCCACTGCGACTGCTGCTCCAGACCCGGCGGCGGGATCGAGATCTCGACCAGCTCGATGCCCCAATCCTCGGAGATCTGGCGCATCGCCGGCAGCGGCTCGCGGCCGTATGCGCTGTCGATGTGCAGGTGCACGATCTTCTTGCCGCGCATCGCCTCGACCCCGCCTTCCTGGTCGGCCATGAACTGCATCTTCATGCCGATCTGCGACCAGTAGTGGCTGGCGGCGTTAAAGACCCACGGCCACACGGTGCCGTCCGCCGCGTCCGTCCGGCCATAGCCGTACTGCGCCAGCACCACGTTCTCCTCGGCCATGCGGTTGATCACGGCGTAGGCGCCCGGGGTGCCCAGCGTGTCGAACACCAGCATCTTCTGGCCGTTGGGCCCGGTCAGCAGGCGCTGGAAGCACTCGACCGTGCGCGCGGCATTGTACTCGGTCTCGCACTCGGCCCAGACCAGCTTCACGCCGTTCACGCCGCCCTGGCTGATGTTGACGTAGTTCATGTAGTCGATGATGCCGCCGTAGTAGCCGGTTCCCATGGCCGAGAACGGGCCCACGCGGCTGGATGGCACGGGGAAGTACTGTTCCTGCGCCATCGCCGGCGTAGCAGCGACCGTGGCCAAAGTTGCGGCACTGATCGCGAGGGCAGCGGCCCCCCAGCGTCTTAGTTGTTGCATTGTCATGCAATCCTCCCGGTTGGTCGTTCTTAGCGGAGACCGGCAGCGCGGTTCCGCGGACGCGAACTGCGTCCTCCTGATCGGCGGAGGACGCACCTCACTCTGTTGCCCGGCGGTTCATCGTCGGAACGGCCAGGCGCGCAGTCGCTCGAGCGTGTTCTCCAAGATGCGAGCCATGCCGAGCGGCTGGTAGATCATGAACAGGATCATCAGCACCCCGAAGATCACCTGTTCGAAGGCCGAAATGATCGTGGCGTCCACCGCATCGCCCACCACCGCGTGGAAGAAGATGTTGAGGAAGACCGGCAAGAGCAGGATGAAGCCCGAGCCGAGGTAAGCGCCGATGATGGTGCCCAGGCCGCCGATGATCACCATGAAGAGGATGCGGAACGACAGCAGGATGTCGAACGCCACCGGCTCGACCGACTGTAGAAAGGTGAAGGCGAAGAGCGCGCCGCCCACCCCGCAGTAGAACGAGCTGATCGCAAAGGCCTGCAGCTTGGTGCGCAGCAGCGAGAGGCCCATCGCCTCGGCCGCGACATCCATGTCGCGCACCGCCATCCAGTTTCGCCCGACGCTTCCCTTGGCCATGTTCATCGCCAGCCAGGTCAGCAACGCCACGATAATCAGCACCACGACGTACATCTCGGACGGTGTGGTGAACTCGTAGCCCAGGATCACGATGTCCTGCGCCGTGATGATGCCCGAGCTGTCGTAGTTCTTGAACCAGCCGAACTTGTCGATCACCCACACGATGAAGAACTGCGAGGCGAGCGTGGCGACAGCCAGGTACAGGCCGCGCACCCGCAACGAGGGAAGGCCGAAGATCACGCCGATGGCCGAGGCGACGAGGCCCGACAGCAACAGCGACACCGGGAACGGCATCCATTCGAGCCTGAGCTCGAAGTTGTAGCAGGCAAAGGCGCCGGCCGCCATGAAGCCCGCCGAGCCGAGCGAGAGCTGCCCCGCATAGCCCATCAGGATGTTCTGCCCGAGCGCCACCAGCGACAGGCACAGCCACGGGATCAAGATGCCCGAGAGCCAGTAGTCGCTGGCCGTGAACGGCAGCACGAACAGGCCGAACGAAAAGATGACGGCCAGCAGGATGCGATCCTCGGTGAACGGGATCAGCCGCGAGTCAGACGAGTAGCTCGTGAAGTGACGGCCTGCTTGGGTGTAGTACATCGCGATTTCCTCCCGTCAGACGCGTCTTATGAGCTTCTCGCCGAAGAGACCTTCGGGACGGAACATCAGGAACAGCACGGCCAGCATGTACGGGGCCCAGCCCTCGATGCCGCCGCCGAAGAACGGGCCGATGTAGACCTCGGCCAGCTTCTCGCTGGCGCCCACGATCAGCCCCGCCACGATCACGCCGGGCACCGAGGTGAAGCCGCCGATGATCAGCACCGGCAGGGCCTTGAGCGCGAGGAAGACCAGCGCGAACTGCACGCACGAGCGCGCGCCCCACAGCATGCCCGCCGCCAGCGCGACGATACCCGCCGTCGCCCAAACCATCATCCAGATGTGCTTGAGCGGAATGCCGATGGATTGCGCCGCCGCGTGGCTGTCGGCCACCGCGCGCAGGCCGAGCCCGATCTTGGTCTTGGAGAACAGCAGCGCGAGTGCTGCCACCATGACGCCCGCGACGACGCCCGCGACCACGTCCAGCGTGCTGACGAAGATGTCGGTCAGGTCAGCGAACCACATCATCGGCACGTCGGGGATGCCGAGATCCAGACGCCGGACCTCGACGCCCCAGGCCATCTGCGCCAGCCCCTCCAGCACGAAGGCCAGGCCGATGGTCGCCATCAGCAGCGTGTCGTCGCTCTGGTTCACCAACGGGCGCAGCACCAGCCGTTCGGTCGCCATGCCGACCAGGATCATCAGCACGATGGTCACCGGCAGCGCGACCCAGAAGTTGAGCCCCAACTCCATAAAGCCCACGAACGAGAGCACCGCGAAGAACACCATCGCGCCCTGCGCGAAGTTGAACACCGATGATGCCTTGTAGATCAGCACAAATCCCAGCGCAACCAGCGAGTACATGATACCCGCCAGCAGTCCGCCGATCAGCACTTCCAAGAAAAAGACGACTTCCATGCTCATGGTCTTGGCCCCTCAGTGCGACACGCCAAGGTAGGCATCGATCACATCCTGATTGCTGCGGACTTCGTTTGGCGTGCCGTCGCCGATCTTTTTGCCGTAATCCAGCACCACGACGCGGTCCGAGATGTCCATCACCACGCCCATGTCGTGCTCGATCAGCACAAAGGTGGTGCCGTAGTGCTCGTTCACATCCAGGATGTAGCGGCACATGTCCTGCTTCTCCTCGACGTTCATGCCGGCCATCGGCTCGTCCAGCAGCAGCACCTTGGGTTCGGCCGCCAGCGCTCGACCCAGCTCGACCCGCTTTTGCAGGCCATAGGGCAGGCGCGACACCGGCGTGCGGCGAATGTGCTCGATCTCGAGGAACTCGATGATCTCCTCGGCCTTGGCGCGGTTCTCGCTCTCCTCGCGCCGGGCCCGCGGCAGCTGCAGCGCGACCTCCAGGAAATTGGCGTGGCTGAACAGCTTGCGCCCGGCCATGATGTTGTCGAGCACCGACATCCGACGGAACAGCGCGATGTTCTGGAAGGTGCGCGAGATGCCAAGCTCGGCCGCCTTGTTCGGCGACATGCGCGAGACGCGCTGGCCGGCAAAGGTGATCTTGCCCTCCTGCGGCGTGTAGAGCCCGTTGATCACGTTCAGCATCGAGCTCTTGCCCGCACCGTTGGGCCCGATGATCGCGCGGATTTCGTGCTCCAACACGTCGAACGAGATGCCGGTCAGGGCGTGCACGCCGCCAAAGCGTAGCGAGATGCCGTCCAAATCCAGGATGGGCCCACCGATGGGAAAGGCGCGCGCCTGCGCATCCTGGGCCACTTCGGTCACGATGACGTCGGCCGCGTTCATGCCGCCCTCCTCTTTTCGCCAGCGCCGCCCGCGGCGACATCGTGGATGCGCACCACCGCGCCGCCCTCGCCCTCGTCGGGCGCGCCGCCGCCCAGGGCCACCTCGGCCGCGCCGCCGAACAGCGCATCGATCAGGCCGCTGTAGCGATCCAGGATCGCGTCTCGGCGCAGCCGTCCCGAGCGGGTCAGCATACCGTCCTCGACGCTCAGCTCCGCGGGCAGCAGCACAAAGCGCTTGATCTGCGCGTGGCCCTTGCCCTCGGACACCAGCGCGCGGTTCACGGCCGCGATTTCGCCCGCGATCAGATCGCAGGCCGCCGGCAGCGCCACCAGATCCGCGTGCCCGGTATAGGTCAGCCCCTGGGTGTCGGCCCAACTGCCAACGGCGCTGGCGTGGATGTCGATCAGCGCGCAGACTTGGTCGCGGCCCGCGCCCACGATCACCGCCTCGCGCACGTTCGGCGACAGCCGCAGCCGGTTTTCCACCGGCCGGGGCGCAAAGGCGGTGCCGTCGGCCATGCTGCCGATGTCGCGCTTGCGATCCACGATCGACAGATTGCCCATCGCATCGATCTCGCCCACGTCGCCGGTCGCCAGCCAGCCGCCATCCACCGTCTCGGGCGCCGAGCGACCCTCGGCCGCCAGGATCGCCTTGCAGAGCCCGGGCGAGCGCACCATCACCTCGCCGTCGTCGGCGATGGTCAGCTCGACCCCGTCGACTGCCCGGCCCACGCTGTTGGCCTTGACCTCGCCGTTGCGCTGCATCGTGTCGAAATAGCCGGTCTCGGTGGAGCCGTAGACCTGCTTCACGTTGATGCCCAGCGCGCGGAAAAACGCGAGCCGCGCCGGGTCGATGGCATCGCCCGCCGTATAGGCCGCGCGGATCCGGGTCATGCCCAGCGCGTCGCGGATGGGGCGCGAGACCAGCTTGCCGTAGATCGCGCGCGCCACCCGGTCGCCGATCGAGAGTTTGGTGCCCGCAGCTTCGGCCTCGACAGCGCGGCGCGCGATGTCCAGCCCGCGGTGGTAGATGGTGCGACCGATCCCGCCGCTTTCTTCGATCCGAACCGAGATCCGGGAGGCGATCGCGTCCAGCATCCGCGGCGTCGAGAGAAAGTAGTGCGGCGCCATCTCGCGCAGGTCGGCCAGCAGGGTGTCGATCGACTCTGGAAAGCACACGCAGGTGCCCACGGCCATCGGCTGGGCATAGCCGAACAGCGTCTGGCAGCTCCAGGCGGGCGACAAGAAGGCCATGACCACATGCTCGGGGCCGCAGTACTCGATCCCCGCCGCAGCGCGCGCCCGCCCGATCAGCGAGGCGTGGCTGTGCACCACGCCTTTGGTCGTGCCGCCGCTCTCGGTAAAGAACACGAAAGCGTCGTCCTGCGCCTCGCCAAGCTCGGCGCGGTCCACCAGCGATGCGATAGCGGCCGGGATATCGGGCTCTTGGTCGCCGCGCAGCATGTCGTAGCCCACGAGCTGCGCGTGGCGGTAGTGGCGCATGCCCTTGTCTTCGTCGAACACGACGGTCTGCAGCGAAGGGGCCGCGCCCAGCACCTCCAGCAGCTTGTCGACCTGCTCCTGGTCCTGGGCATAGGCGTGCGTGGCACCCGTCATGTTGATCGCCGCCGCCACCTCGGCGGGTTTGGCGTCGTGGAACATCGGCGCTGCGACCGCGCCCAGCGCGTGGATCGCGCACAGCGTGACGTACAGCCGCGGGCGGTTGTCGCCGAGCAGCACCACGGTGCCGCCGCGCTCCAGACCGCGCGCCTCCAGCGCGGCGGCCACCGTCTCGATCTCGGCGGCCAGTTCGCGCCAGGTCATCGTGTGCCAGATGCCGCGACGCTTCTGGCTCAGCGCCGGCGCGTCGGCGAGGCGGGCTGCGTGGCTGACGAGGAGCTTGGGAAACGTCTCCGTTCCACCGGTGCGCTTCACCATGTCGACGTCTCTCCCTCTCCGCTCGTCGGGCAAAGAGGCATGGCACAGGCGATGCGAGTGCATCGCACGCCGTCGCGCCGTGATCCTCCCGCCCAAGGTCCCTTGGGTCGTTGTTGTTGCCGCTGGCCCGGCGGCGCTTGAGCGCCGACAGACCGGTTGCGACGTCTTTTTCTCGGCTAAGGGCCTCCCCAACGCACCGGGGGCGGGAAGCGCCCGGTGCACTCTATCCCTCTGGCTGAGCAGACCCTAAGCCACTGCCCTCCTTTACAATAGTTATTTTTGCAAAGGAAACCCCCCTTCTTTGTTTGCAATGCAAAAACGGAAACGTTTTCCATGTAACTTTCAGAAAGCGTTGATGTTGCGGGGCCTTCTGTTGCAACTCAAAACAAGCCTTTTACCAAAATGGTAACGTGCCAGTCGTCACTGTCCGATTTTAATCCTTCGAAGTACTTGGTTATAATGATGCAATGATTGGTTCCATTGCCGCGCGCAAAGCCGGCGCAGGGTTATTTCGGGATTTCGCGCTGCCGAGACAGATTCTTTGCCCTGCGCACGCGCACCTGCGGCGGAACTCTTGGGCTTTTCACGATGCCTCGGTAGCCGCGCGGGCCGATGGACGGGCCCGCCGCAGGCGCAAAACCGCCCGTCGGGGGCCGCCGGCCGCACGGTTGCCAAGGATGTGAGCGTTCGGCGCAGATGCCTTTACCGCGGTGCGGGACGGGGTCGTCGCTGACGCGCCCGCAACCGGGACGCGAGCGCCCGACGCACCCCGCCGGGCATCCGCAATGCCGCATCGCAGCACGCGCCAGAGCACCGCCACCCAACCCGCGACCGCGGTTTGATCTGTGTCAGAGAAGACTGACGCTCTGCAATGTAAAGCGACCTGGACACTCCCAGGGAGGCCCTCGTGCGCATCGTTCTGATCCACCCGAACTATCATTCCGGCGGTGCCGAGATCGCGGGCAACTGGCCGCCCGCCTGGGTCGCCTATCTGGCCGGCCACCTGCGCGCCGTAGGCTACGACGACATCCACTTCATCGACGCGATGACCAACGACCTGCTCGACACGGTGCTGGCCGCACGGCTGGCCGCGCTGCAGCCCGATGTCGTGGGCACGACCGCCATCACCCCCTCGATCTATGTCGCCGAGCGGGTGTTGGAGATCGCGCGCGACGTCTGCCCGGGCGCGGTTCGCGTGCTGGGCGGCATCCACGCGACCTTTATGTACAAACAGGTCCTGTCCGAGGCGCCCTGGATCGACGTCATCGTGCGGGGCGAGGGCGAGGAGATCTTCCAGAACCTGATCCGTGCGATCGACGCCGGCGACTGGCCGGCAGGTCGCAAGGCGATCAAAGGCCTCGCCTTCCGCGATGGCGACAAGATCGTCGCCACCCAGGCCGCATCGACCGTCAAAAAGCTGGACGCCATCGACCCCGACTGGTCGCTGTTGGAGTGGGAGAAGTACATCTACGTCCCCCTCGGTGTGCGCGTTGCGATCCCCAACATGGCGCGCGGCTGCCCGTTCACCTGCTCGTTTTGCAGCCAGTGGAAGTTCTGGCGCGACTACCGCGTGCGCGACCCCAAAAAGGTGGTCGACGAGATCGAGCGACTGGTCGAGAACTACAATGTCGGTTTTTTCATCCTGGCCGACGAAGAGCCCACGATTAACCGAAAGAAGTTTATCCAGTTCTGTGAGGAGCTGATCGCCCGGGGCCTGAACGACCGGGTCAAGTGGGGCATCAACACCCGCGTCACCGACATCTACCGCGACCGCGAGCTGCTGCCGCTGTACCGCAAGGCGGGCCTGGTCCACGTGTCGCTGGGCACCGAGGCGGCGGCCCAGCTCAAGCTCGACCAATTCAACAAGGAGACCAAGGTCGAGGAGAACAAGGAGGCCATTCGCCTGCTGCGCGAGGCCGACATCTTCGTCGAGGCGCAGTTCATCGTCGGCCTGGACAACGAGACGCCGGAGACGCTGGAAGAGACCTTCCAGATGGCCTGGGACTGGCAGCCGGACCTGGCCAACTGGGCGATGTACACGCCCTGGCCGTTCACGCCGCTGTTCGCCGAGATCAAGGACAAGGTCGAGATCTTCGACTTCTCGAAATACAACTTCGTCACGCCGATCATGGCGCCCGAGGCGATGGACCGCGCCACCCTGCTGGACCGGGTGATGCACAACTATCGCCGTTTCTACATGCGCAAAGCGCTGTTCCACTACCCGTGGCGGGGCACGGGTTTTCGGCGGCGCTACCTACTGGGATGCCTGAAGGCATTTCTGAAAGCCGGCTTCCAGCGCAAGTTTTACGATTTGGGCAAGGCAAACTACTGGGGTCCGCAGTCCAAGAAGGGGGTGAACTTCAACTTCGACCGCACGCGCAGCATCGCGCCGGCGCAGATGGACGACTGGGAGGCCGCGGCCGACCGCGCCGCCCGCGCCCGCGCCCGGCGCATCGGCGAGGGCGCCCAGGCGCCGGGGCCCGAGGCGGCGAAGGCCTGCGGCGGCGGCAGTTTCCAGATGCCCGAGAGCGCCGCCTCGGGCGCCGAAGGACGCTGAGCCGATG
>JBCCMW010000148.1:0-9148 GCA_039026175.1 Pseudomonadota bacterium | reverse complement strand
TGTCGCCGTTGGACATCGGCTTGAAGTCCTTGGGGTCCTCGCCCCCCTCGCCGCTGTCCGACTTGGCGCCGATCCGGTTCATCGCGATGTTCAGCGTGCGGTGCGCCTCGGGGCTGAGCGCGCCCAGCGACATGCCGGGTGTGACGAACCGCTTGCGGATCGAGGTGATGCTCTCGACCTCCTCCAGCGGGACCGGCTTGCCGGCGGGCTTGAAGTCCAGCAGGTCGCGCAGGTGGATCGGCTGCAGCGCGCGCATGCCGTCGCTGTAAGCCTTCCACTTGCTGTAGCTGTTGTGCGCCACGGCGTGCTGCATGGCGTGGATCAGCTGGGCCTGCCAGGCGTGGCTCTCGCCCTTGCGCCTGGCCTTGTAGATGCCGCCGATGGGCAGCACCTCGGCGCCGGGGGCCCAGGCCTTGGCGTGCAGCGCGCGCAGCTTGGCCTCGATGCCCTTCAGCCCGATGCCCGAGATGCGGCTGATCATGCCGGGGAAGAACTCGCCCACCAGCGAACGGCTCAGGCCCACGGCCTCGAAGTTGCAGCCGCCGCGGTAGGACGAGATCACCGAGATTCCCATCTTGGACATGATCTTGAGGAGGCCGAGGTCGATGGCCTGCACGAAGTTGCCCATCGCGGCCTCGGCCGACATCTCGCCCAACAGCCCGCGGCGCACCCGGTCCAGGATCGATTCCTGCGCCAGCCACGGGTTCACGGTGGTGGCGCCCACGCCGATCAGCACCGCGAAGTAGTGCGGGTCGATGCACTCGGCCGACCGGACGTTGAGCGAGCAGAAGGTGCGCAGGCCCTGGCGGGTCAGCCACGCGTGCGCGGCCGAGGTCGCCAGGATCATCGGCATCCCGACCCGGTCGCTGCACACCGCCTCGTCGGTCAGCACCAGGTGGGCGCAGCCGGCGCGCACGGCCTCCTCGGCCTCGCGGCGCACGCGCTCCAGGTGGCCGCGGAGCGCGGGCTCGGGCTCGTCCACGGGGATGGTGCAGTCGATCACCCGGTAGCTGCCGCCGAACGCCTCGACCAGCTTGTCGGACTGGGCGTTGGTGACGACGGGGCTTTCCAGCGTGATGATCTCGGCCTGGCTGGAATCCTCGTCCAGCACGTTCTTGAGGTTGCCGAACCGGGTCTTCAGCGACATCACCCGCTTTTCGCGCAGCGGGTCGATGGGCGGGTTGGTGACCTGGCTGAAGTTCTGGCGGAAGAAGTGGCTGAGCGGGCGGTACTGGTCGCTCAGCACCGCGACGGGCGTGTCGTCGCCCATCGACCCGATGGCCTCCTTCGCGTCCTCGGCCATGGGGTGGAGGATCGCCTCCAGCTCCTCGATCGAGTAGCCGGCGCCGATCTGGCGGCGACGCAGGCCCGCCCCCTCCAGCCGCGCCTGTTCGGACAGGCCGTTCAGGCCCTCGGCCAGGTCCGCGATCTTGGCGGTCCACTCGGCATAGGGGCGCTCGCGCGCCAGCTCGTCCTTGATCTCGGCGTCGTGCAACAGGCGGCTTTCATACAGATCGACGGCCAGCATCTGGCCGGGACCCAAGGCGCCCTTCTCGACGATGTCCGCCTCGTCCGTGGGGACCATGCCGACTTCGGAACCCGCGATCACCAGGCCCTGCTTGGTGACGACATAGCGCATCGGGCGCAGGCCGTTGCGGTCCAGCCCCGCGACGACCCAGCGCCCGTCCGTCATGGCCAGCGCAGCGGGGCCGTCCCACGGCTCCATCACGGCGTTCGAATAGGCGTACATCGCCTTCCATGCGTCGGGCATCGCCTCGTCCTTGGACCAGGCTTCGGGCACCAGCAGGGTCTTGGCCATGGGCGCCGACCGGCCGGCGCGGACCACCAGCTCGAACACCGCGTCCAGCGCGGCCGAGTCCGAGGACCCGTCCGCCACGATCGGCTTGATGTCCTCCGCCCCCTCGCCCAGAAAGCCCGAGGCGAGGCGGATCTCGTGGCTCTTCATCCAGTTCAGGTTGCCCTTCAGCGTGTTGATCTCGCCGTTGTGGGCGAGCATGCGGAAGGGCTGGGCCAGCCACCACTGCGGGAACGTGTTGGTCGAATAGCGCTGGTGGTAGATCGCCAGCGCCGACACGAAGCGCGGGTCCTTGAGGTCGGGATAGAACTCGGCCACCTGCTCGGCCAGCATCATCCCCTTGTAGACGATCGACCGGCAGCTCAGCGAACAGACGTAAAAGCCCGAGACCTGGGCCGCCAGCACCGCCTTCTCGATCCGCCGGCGGATGACGTAGAGCTCGCGCTCGAACGTCTCCTCGTCCACGCCCTTGTGGTTGGCGATCATGATCTGCTCGATCGCGGGGCGCGTCGCCTTGGCCTTCTGGCCCAGCACGGCGATGTTGACCGGCACCTGGCGCCAGCCGTGGATGTAGTAGCCGCCGCTCAGCACCTCCTGCTCGACGATGCCGCGGCAGGTCTCCTGGCCGCCGAAGTCGGTGCGGGGCAGGAAGATCTGGCCGATGGCGATCAGCGAGCCGTCGGGTTCGTGCCCGGTGCGGCGGATCTGGTCCTCGAAGAACGCCACCGGGATCTGGGTATAGAGCCCTGCGCCATCGCCGGTCTTGCCGTCGGCATCGACGGCGCCGCGGTGCCAGATCGCCTTGAGCGCCGTGATCCCGGCCTCGACCACCGCGCGGGTCGGCCTGCCGTCGATGGCGCAGACCAGGCCCACGCCGCAGGACGCGTGCTCGGTCTCGCTGCGGTACATGCCGCGCGTCTCCAGATCGCGCGCGCGGGCCTCGTAGCTGGCAATGAACGCGTCGGACCGTGGATCGTGAGCCATGGGTCAGTCCTCTGTCTTGCTGGCGTCGTGCTCCCGGGGGCGGGGGCGCTGGCGGTAGTGCGGGATGAGGAAGGCGATGTTGGCGGCCATGAACAGAACCGAGCCGAGCGTTGCCACCCAGTCGCCGGCGCGCGCGCTGGCGATGATGAAGCAGGCCGCGCAGGCGACGAACAGCCACCAGCCGAGGGCGACCAGGGTCCACGACGAGTACGGCATGTCAGCGCTCCCACTCGGCCGCGACCGTTTCGCCGGACTGCACGGCGGCGATCACCCCGGCGTCGATCTGCCGGGGCGTGTCGTTGGCCAGGTCACAAAAATCGGGCCTGTCTTCGATGACGATCTGCTTGGCCCGCGTCAGACCCTGGGCGCCGCTCATTCCGCCGCGATCCGCGCGCCCGAGAGCAGGCGCTCGATCATCGCGTCCGCGGCCTCGCACCCGTCGCGGATGGCCCAGACCACCAGGCTGGCGCCGCGGACGATGTCGCCGGCGGCATAGACGCCGGGCAACGAGGTTTCGTGCGTGCGGAAATCGGCCTTGATGGTGCCCCAGCGGCTGACCTCCAGCCCCGTGGTGCCCCAGAGGCGGGGCAGGTCCTCGGGCTCGAAGCCCAGCGCCTGGATCGCGAGGTCGGCGGGGGCGTCGTAGTCCGAGCCCGGCACTTCCTCGGGCGCTTGGCGACCGGTGGCATCGGGCGCGCCCAGGCGCATCTTGACCGCGCGCACGGCGGTGACGCGGTTGTCGCCGATAAAGCCCTTGGGCGCGGTCAGCCAGTCGAACACCACGCCCTCCTCCTCGGCGTTGGCGACCTCGCGCTGGCTTCCGGGCATGTTGGCCCGGTCGCGGCGGTACATGCAGGTGACGGACTTGGCACCCTGGCGGATCGCCGTGCGCACGCAGTCCATCGCCGTGTCGCCGCCCCCCATGACGACGACATGCTTGCCCTCGGCATCGTAGGTGCCGTCCTCGAAGTCGGGCACGCTGTCGCCAAGCCCGACCTTGTTGGACGCGGTCAGATAGTCGAGCGCCTGCACCAGGCCCGCCATGCCGTGGCCCGGCCCCTGGATCTCGCGCGCCTTGTAGACCCCGGTGCCGATCAGCACGGCGTCGTGGCGCGCGCGGATCTCCTCGAACCCGATATCCTCGCCGACGGTGCAGTTCATCTCGAACGTCACGCCCGCGTCGGCCAGCAGGTCGTTGCGGCGCAGCACCACGTGCTTCTCCAGCTTGAAGCCCGGGATGCCGTAGATCATCAGCCCGCCGGCGCGGTCGTAACGGTCGTAGATCGTCACCTGCACCCCGGCGCGGCGCAGGCGCTCGGCACAGGCCATACCCGCGGGCCCCGCGCCGATGATGCCGACCGAGACGTCGAACTCCCGCTCGGGCTTTGGGATGGTGACCCAGCCGTTGTCCCACGCGGTTTCGGTGATGTACTTCTCGACCGCGCCGATGGTGACGGTCCCGTGGCCCGACTGCTCGATCACGCAGTTGCCCTCGCACAGGCGGTCCTGGGGGCAGATGCGGCCGCAGATCTCGGGGAAGGTGTTGGTGGCGGCCGACAGCTCATAGGCTTCCTGCATCCGATCCTCGGCGCAGGCCTTCAGCCAATCGGGGATGTTGTTGTGAAGCGGGCAGCCGGACTGGCAGAAGGGCACGCCGCACTGCGAGCAGCGAGAGGCCTGCTCCTCGGCCTTCTCGCGCGCGAACTCGCGGTAGACTTCGTCGAAATCTTGGGTGCGTGCCGTGGCGGCCCGTTTTTCGGGCATCGAGCGGTCTAGCTGGACGAACTTCAGCATCTTCTGCGCCATGGCTACCTCCGTCTCGGTTGCGAGGGGCCGCGAGGATGTACACAAGACCGAAGCGCAGTGAAAGTCATAACCGCTGACCTACCCGCATCGAAATTGGGGCGCCGACGTCGCACTGGCGCCCTTCCTCGATGGCTCAGGGCGGAATTAGTAAATAAGCGTGATCTAGTCGGAAATTCCCGAAATGTGATGCGGCGTACAAATCCTTGCGCACCCGCCTGGGCCGGGCGACACACCGGCCAGCCGCGTGTGGGGCGGGTCGCGTGGGGGGTGGCGATGGCACTGCTCGATATCATTGTGCTGGCGATCATCCAGGGGATTACCGAGTTCCTGCCGATCTCCTCGTCCGGCCATCTGGTGCTGTGGCCGCTGCTCACCGGCCGGCCCGACCAGGGCGCGCGCATGGACGTAGCGGTGCATTTCGGCACGCTGATCGCCGTCTGCCTGTACTTCCGCGCCGAAACGCGGGGCTTGTTCGCGGGCACGCGCGACATCCTGATCGGCCGCTGGCGCACGCCCGCGGCGCGGCTTGCCTGGCTGGTCGGTATTGCCTCGGTGCCCGCGGTCGCGGCGGGCCTGGCGATCAAGCTGGCCGATGTGCAGGACGCGATGCGCACGATCGCGGTGATCGGCTGGACCACGCTGGTGGGCGGTATCCTGCTGTGGGCGGCGGACCGCTGGGGACCGACGCACCGGCGCGCAGCCTCGGCCGGCGCGGGCGACGGTGCGACGGCCGACGTGCCGGGCTGGCGGCTGAGCGACGCGCTGGCGATGGGTTTGGCGCAGACGTTGGCGCTGGTGCCCGGCACCTCGCGCTCGGGCATCACGATGACGGCCGCGCGAGCGCTGGGCTTCCAGCGCGAGGAGGCGGCGCGTCTGTCGCTGGTGATGGCGATCCCGCTGATCCTGGCCGCAACGGCGGTCGAAACCGCGGGCGCCCTGGCGGGCGGCGAGCTGACCGGCGCGGAGGGGGCGCAAGGCCTGGCGGCAGTCACCGACCTGGCGCTGGGCGCGCTGCTGTCCTGCCTGGCGGCGCTGGCCGCGCTGTGGACGATGATGCGCATGTTTGCCGAGCGCTGGACGATGACGCCGTTCGTGATCTACCGCGTTGGACTGGGCCTGGCGCTGCTGGGGACCGCCTATCTCTGAGCGCCGCCGCGACCGTGCGGAGGGACGGAAACCGCTCGCCCGCGCGTTACACTGTCGTTATCGCTTTGCGTTTCCGGGGCAGCCGCGCCCCACCGAGGATCGAGGTTGCCCATGTATCGCGTGTTCGGCCTGCTGCTGCTCTGCTCGACGCTGCTGCTGTCTGGTTGTTTTTCCTACGACAAGGAGCTGAGTGCCGGGTGGAAAGAGATCAAGCCCACCCGTTTCTTCGGCAAGGGCAACCACGTATTTAAAAGCGTGAAGTCGGACGAGTACATCTTTCTGGATGTGTACGAGAGCGGCATGATCTACCGTTCCGAATCGATGGATCCCAGGAAGAAAGCGGCGTCGCCTGTACAGGTGCTGACCATCTACAGTCACCAGAGACTGCCGACCGGGCACTATATGGCCGAGACCGTGTTGGACGGGACACCGCTCTTCACGATGGTCTCGTATCAGAAGACGGATACCACCAAGGGTTTGTCGCTGATCGTCAAAATAGGCGAACCCACGAACGAGCGCGAGATCTTCGCGCTGTACCGTGACATCAAGCCCAGCGAGATCAGACGCTTCGAGATGCTGACCGGCCGTGCCCGCGACGCCGCGATCCGACGCAAGCGGCTGGTCGACGACGCCCGGAGCTGACGGCCCCGGCATCCCACCCCAGCGGGGCCCGCCCGTCAGCCCCGCGCCCACCGCAACACGCCGCCCGCCGGATCGTTTCGCCGGTCGGCCAAGGGGGCAACTTGCGCTGGGATCGGACGTCCAGGCCGTTGCATACCGTCGAGGCGAGGGCGGAGCGTAGGACAGCACGGAGGGCGTGGCATGGACGCACGGGCGCTTTTGATCAGTCTGGCGATCGGGATCATCGCGGGATGGCTGGCCAGCTTTGTGGTCGGCGGCGGATCGCTGATCAAGTACCTGATCTGGGGCGTGCTGGGCTCGTTCGTCGGCGGCTGGCTGCTGCCCACGCTGGGCGTCTCGATCAACACCGGCTACGATCTGGTCGACCAGATCGCGGTGTCGACGATCGGCGCCATCGTGCTGGTTTTCGTGGCGCGCCTGGTGATCTGACGCCGCAGCGTCAGGCTACCAGCGGGGCCGCCTGCCGGGCCATGTCCGGGCCACGTCCGGGGCTCGGTGCCAGGCTCGGTGCCGGATCCGGTGTTGGACCCGGTCCTACGACTGGCGCGAGCGCGCCGCGTCGATCATGTCGTCGTACTGTCCGCGCGGCCGGAAGCGCACGAGATAGCTCTCGATAATCCCCTCGGGCGCGCGCGGCTCGATGCCGAGATCCGAGAAGCCGCGCGCCTCCGGGCCCACCACATTGTCGGCGCCCAAAAGCTTGACCTGGTCGTCGGTGATCGGCGGCTCGGGCAGGTACTTCAGCACCGCGCCCTGCAGGCGGGCGATGAACACCGGCAGATCCACGATCCTGCGCTTGCGCTTGGCGACCGCCAGTGTCAGCTCCACCAGCTCGCGGAAAGTATACGTCTTGGGCCCGCCCAGCTCGTAGATGCCGGGGGCCGCCTCGCCCGCGATGGCCTGCGCCGCCGCCTCGGCGACGTCGGCCACGTACACGGGCTGAAACCGCGTCTTGCCCGACACCACCGGGATCACCGGCGAGAAGCGCGCCATGCCGGCAAAGCGGTTAAAGAACCCGTCCTCGGGCCCGAACACCACCGACGGACGCAGGATCGTCGCCTCGGGGAATTTGGCCAGCACCGCAGCCTCGCCCGCGGCCTTGGTGCGCGCATACTCGCTGCCGGTGGCGGGATCGGCGATGGCCGAGATCAGCACAAAGCGCGCCACACCGGCCTCGGCCGCCACGTCGGCCGTCAACCGCGGCCCGTCGGCCTGGGTCGCCTGGAAGGTGTTCTTGCCCGCGTTGAACAGCACGCCGACCGAGTAGACGACCGCGTCGGACCCGGCGACCACGCGGGCCAGGCTCTCGCGGTCGCGCACGTTGGCCTGCACCGGCTCGACCTGGCCGACCACGCCGTAGGGGCGGACGAACATCGCCTCGTTCGGCCGGCGGCAGGCAACGCGCACCCGCCATCCGCGCCGCGCCATCGCCTGGGCGATGTAGCGGCCGACGAAGCCCGAGCCGCCGACGATGGTGACGATGGGCGCTTCGGGTTTCATGGCAGCATCCTCCGGCAGGGGTGCGCTGGCGGGGCTATCGGCAGGCTTGGTCATGTCGGTCAGATGTGCGCGACCGGAGCGTTTGTCGAGCCGCTGCGACACCCGACCCGCCGACCCCCGGCCGCCCGGGGTTTAGACTGCGTTCAGCGCTGGGAGGGCACTGTCGGTGGGGGCGTTGACAGTGGAGGATCAGGTGACTTACTTCCGCGCGACCGCAGGGCCGCCGTGGCCCGCAGCCTTGCCCAGGTGGCGGAATTGGTAGACGCGCCAGCTTCAGGTGCTGGTTCCCGTATGGGAGTGGAAGTTCGAGTCTTCTCCTGGGCACCAGCCGCCCCGCACGCGAGCGTGAGAGGCGGACAGACATGACGATAACCCTGCACCAGCACGACCTGCCCGACGGCCTGGATCTGGGTTCCGCGGTCGCGATCGACTGCGAGACGCTGGGCCTGCGCCCGCATCGCGACCGGCTGTGCCTGGTCCAGCTTTCGGCCGGCGACGGCGACGCGCATCTGGTGCAGATCGCCAAGGAACGACAGCCCGCGCCCAACCTGACGCGGCTGCTGGACGATGCGGCGGTGACCAAGCTGTTCCACTTCGGCCGCTTCGACATCGCGGTGATGGCGCATGCCTTCGGTGCCGTGGCCCGGCCGGTGAGCTGCACCAAGATCGCCTCGAAACTGGTGCGGACCTACACCGACCGGCACGGCCTGCGTGTCCTGTGCCAGGAACTGCTGGGCGTCGACATCTCGAAACAGCAGCAGTCCAGCGACTGGGGTGCCGCGACCCTGTCCGAGGCTCAGCTCGAGTATGCCGCGTCGGACGTGCTGCACCTGCACGCGCTCAAGGCTGCGCTGGACGCCATGCTGGTGCGCGAGGGGCGGATGGAGATCGCCGAGGCGTGTTATCGATTTTTGCCCGATCGTGCACTGTTGGATCTGCACGGCTGGGAAGATCAGGATATCTTCTCGCACTAGGAAGCGCCCGACCGACCCGCCGCCACGGCACGCCCGGGCAGGGCGATGATCGATACCGCGCGGGCCGCGGCGTCGGTGCCGCGCCCCCGGCGCGTAGGATCAGGGCACGTGCGGCGGGTGCACTGGCGAGCACACTGGCCGGCGCACGGGCCGGCACACTGGCCGACGCACGGGCCGGCGCACGGGCCGGCGCACGGGCCGACGCACAGGCCAACGCACGGGCCGGCGCGCGCCGGCGGGGCCCGGCACCACGGCGCGCCCCAGCGCCGACACGGGAGAC
>JBCCMW010000147.1:0-9151 GCA_039026175.1 Pseudomonadota bacterium | reverse complement strand
GTGCGGTATCGTGGCGTCCGGTGGCGCGGTGCCGGGTGGGGCGGTGTCCGGTGGGGCGGTGTCGGGTGGGGCGGTCTGGGATGCGGGCGTCTCACGCGGGGCGGTCTCGGGCGATGCGGTGTGGTGCGATGCGCTGACAGGCGCCGTGAGGCCGTGCGCCGCCGTGTCTGGCGCCGTGGGGCCGTGCGCCGCCGTGTCGGACGGCGGGGGGCCGTGCGCCGCCGTGTGGGGCGGCGGTGCCTCGCGCGCGGGCGCGGCCGTCTCGCCGATGGGGGGATCGGGCGGCGTGGCGCGCCGGCTCACGCCAGCCCGTCGAGGTACGAACGGCCGCCGTCGTGGTGGAAGAAGGGCACCGGGCGGGCCGCGTCCTGGGGCTCGGCCAGGCGCACGGCAACCTCGCCCAGCACCATCTGGGTGACGAACGGCAGATCCTCGGCCGCGGCATCGTCGAGCGCCAGCCAGGCGAGGCCCGACAGCTCGCCGTCTGCGCCGCTAAAGTCGTCGGGCGCGGCCAGACCCGCGGCGTCGACCATCACAAAACGCGCGTCGAAGCGGCGCGTGCGCCCCGGCGGCGTGATGGCGCGGAAGATCATCGCGAAGCGGCTGGCGTCGGGCGCCCCGCGCTCGGCCGCGAACCGGTCCCACGGCGGGGGCAGGGCGCCGGGCGCGGCGACGCGGCCGGGTGCGGCGAGAGGGGCGGCCAGGGCGAGGCCCGTCTCCTCCCAAAGCTCGCGCACGGCCGCCAACGCCAGCGCCGCCCCCAGCCCCGGATCGTCGTGCGCGGCGCCCTCGGGCTCGCGCTCGCGGCAGGCGCGGCCGAGCGCACGGGACAGCGGGCCGGGCGGCGGAAAGGCCGCGGCCGCGGCGGCGTCGGCCGTGTCCACGCGCCCGCCGGGAAACACCATTTTCGAGGGCATGAACGCCGCCGCGGCGCCGCGCCTGCCCATCAGCACGCGGGGGCCCGACCGGTCGCGCCGCACCAGCACCACGCTGGCGGCGTCGTGGATCGGCGCGTCGGCGTGCGCGCTCATCGCACCATTCGGCCCATGCCGCCTGTGCCGCCTGTGCCGCCGTCCCGCCGCTCCGCGCACCCGGTCATGCGCTGTGATCGCTGTCGAAGCCGTGCATGCGCCAGGCCCACTGCATGGCGACGACGGCGCCCTTGATCCGGGGCAGGAACCACAGCGACAGGCCGATCACCACCACCGGCCAGATCAGCGCGTGCACCCACAGCGCCGGCGCAAACGCGTTCTCGACCGCCAGCAGCGCGACGACCAGCACATGACCGACGATCACCATGGTGGCCCAGGCGGGCAGATCGTCGGCGCGGTGATGGTGCAGCGCCTCGCCGCAGGTCGCACAGGTGCCGCGGACCTGCAGATAGCTCTCCCACAGGGTGTCGCGGCCGCAGGCCGGGCAGGCGCCGCGCCAGCCGCAGCGGAGCGCGGGCATCAGCGGCCGCAGCGCCGGCGCGTGGCCTGTGCCATCGCCGGCCGCGCCTGGCGCCGGAGCGCCCCAGTCAGGCTGTGGGGCGGGCTGTGGGGCATCGCCGAGCGCGCCGGTAGGGGCCGCAGGGGCCGTCGTCCGCGCCTCCGCAGGACCCAGCTCGTCGTTGATCGGGTCGGCGATCAGGTCGCCAGACGGCTCAATAGGCGGCTCGTTCGGCGGCCCGCTCGGCGTATCGGGGGGCGCGGCGCGGCGCTGGTCGAGATCGTGGGTCATCGCTCGCTCATCTCCAGGCCCCACCTCTAGCGCCCCCGTCGGGCCCCTGCCAGCGCCATCGCGCCCGGGCGGCGAGGCGTCGCCCCGGCCCGGCGAGCCCGGTGCCCGCGCACCCTCCGGCCTTGGTGCCGGCGCGCACCGTCCCGGCTGGACGCCCGTGCGCGCCTTCCGGGCTTGATGCCCGCGCGCGCCTTCCGGGCTTGATGCCCGCGCGCAGGGCGGGGCGTTCGCGCCTGCTTGCGCCACGGAATTGGCCGTTTCTGCGCGCAGCGTTGCAAAGATGTGACATCATGCGTTTGGCGGTCGATGGGCGCGTTGTCCACAGCGAAAGTCGGGGATGCGCAGCGACGGATCCTCGATCTGCCACCGTTGAGGCGTCAACACCGACGAGGAGGTGAGGATGCAGGGCACGACGGACGGGGCGGCACAGCGGGTGGTTCCGCTGGAAATGGGTGACACGTCGCCCCGGCATGGCGCCGGGGCCGCCTCGACCGGGTTGACGCACGGCGCCGAGCCTGCGCCCTTCAACCGGACCGCGCGGCTCACGCCGCTGCGGGTCATTGAAGGTGACCGGACGGCGGAGGAGGCGCGGGCGCAGATGCGGCCCAGCCTGGACGAGAGCGTGGCCCAGATCGCCGAAGAGGGCGCGCTGATCGCCCGCTTCGCCGCCGGAGACATGCGCGCAGCCGAAGCGTTGACGCAGCGGCTGTTGCCGGGCGTGCACCGCAAGGCGTGGCGCATGCTGGGCGACGAGACCGAGGCCGAGGACGTGGCCCAGGAGGCGATGCTCCGGTTCTGGCGCCAGGCCGCCACGTGGCGGTCGGGCGAGGCCAAGGCGTCGACCTGGCTGTACCGCGTTACGCACAATCTCTGCATCGACCGGATCCGCCGGCGCCGTGCGACGACGGATATCGATGACGTGCCGGAGCCGGTCGACCCGGTCCCGGCGGTTCTGGAGCGGCTGGCGGCGGCTGAGGAAAGCCGCGCGCTGGCCCAGGCGATCGGGCGTCTGCCGTGGCGGCAGCGCGACGCGATCCTGCTGCGGCATTTCGAGGGATGCTCGAACCCGGAGATCGCGGAGCGGTTGGAGTGCTCGGTCGAGGCTGTGGAAAGCCTCCTGGCGCGAGCGCGCCGCCAACTGGCGGCCTGGCTCCGCGAGGAGCGGGAGTGACGATGATGGGTGGTTTTGGGGGTGACGATCGCGGCGGCGGCAACGGCGGCGCGTTCGATGGAGAGTTCGACGGCAACGGGATGGGCACATCCGGGGGCGCCTCTGGAGCGGCCTCTGGGGACGCCGCTGGTCTGGCCTCTGGTCTGGGCTCTGGTCTGGGCATGGATCGCGAGGAAGCGGCGATCGAGGCGGCGCTGATGGCGCTGGGCGGCTCGGCCGCGGCTCAGCCGCCGGCGCTGCCGGCGCGGCTGCAGGCCCGGGTGCTGGCCGATGCCGCCCGGATGGCTGACGCGTTGACGTCGGTGCCCGCGGACGGCGACAGCGATGGCGATGCGGCCGAGGGTGGCCATGCGTCCGCCGGACAACCGGTGGCGCAAGCGGGGACCGAGCGTGCGCCGATTGCGGCCGTGGCGCCGGTGCGCGCCGCCGCAGGCCAGCCCGCTGCATCGCGGCCTGCTGAACTGGGGCCGCAGGATCGGCGCGGCCGCTCGGCGGGGCGCGGCGCCGACCGGCGCGATGCGCGCCGCGGGGCCGACCGGCGCGATGTGCGCCGCGGTGGCGGCAGCGCGTTTGCCCGCGTGGCGCCCCTGGCGGCGATGGCGGCGAGCCTGGCGATCGGGCTCGGCTTCGGCCTGGGCGGCGCGAACCCGATGGCGCCCTTCGCCGATGCGCCCGCGGTGACGCAGGGCCCGGCGGCCGGGGCCGATGTGCATCTGTCGGCCTTGGCCGAGCTCTTCGACGACGATCGTGGGTTCTGAGCGCGGTCGAGTGTCGCGCAGGGGCGCAAGGCTAAACGCGCGCACGCGAGCGCGCGGTAGGATCGGGGGCGGGATGGCGGCCGAGGCGTCGCCAGGCGGTCCCCTGGGGTGGACGGCGCAAGCGGTCGCCTGCGGGCGACGGAGATACGGTGGATAGGGCGATGGCTTACTCTGACGGAGCAGCGCGCGACCGTGGTGACTGGATGGCGCGGCCCTGGGCGCGCTGGCTGCTGATCGGCTCGCTGTCGGCGAACCTGGCGATTGCGGGGCTCTATGCGGGTGCCGTGGCCGGCGGCAACATGGGCGCCGACGAGCCGGTGCCGACGGCCGGGCAGCGCGGCAACGGCGAGCGCATCCTGATGCTGCTGCCCGACACCCAGAAGGACGCCTGGCGCGAGGCCCGCGCCGGCCAGGCCTGGGAGCGGCGCCAGATCCACGCCGAGATGGTGCTGAGCAATCAGGAGATCATCGAAGCGGTACGCAGCGACAGTTTCGAACGCGCGCTGTTCGAGGCCTCGCTGGCCGAGCGGCGGCGGCTGTCGGCGGCGCTGCGCGAGATGCGCCACCGCACGCTGGCGGACGTGGCGACCTCGATGAGCCGCGACGAGCGCAGCATGTTCGCCGACCGGTTGGAGCAGGTGGCGCTGCGCTGGGCCGAGCAACGCGGTATCGACCCGGCCGACCCGATCGGCGACATCTATCAGGAGATGGGCGACGAGGACCCGGCGATGGTGTCGAACCCGCCTACGACGGTGCGCGCCAAGCGCGCCAAGCCCGGCGCGAACGACCCTGTGCCCGAGGATGTGACCCCCGCCGCCGACGAGTGAGCGTGCGCCGCCCCAGGGGCGGCCCCAGGGACGGCATCGGGGACAGCACCGCCCGCACTTGGAAAGACCGCTCCCGAGAGCATCCGGCCGCGCCGCCTGACGCTCCCTGAACGGCAAACACTCGGCCGGCGCGCCCGACGTCCCCCGGAACCGCCCTCGTCGGCAGCCATCGGCTTTGCCCGCGGCGCCGTCTGCCCGGGTCGCCGTGTAGGCGACCCGCTGCGCCGAACGTTCCGGTCAGAGCGCCTTCGGCGTGTAGGGGTTCCGGCGGCTTCGCCGGTTGACGCTCGGTGGCGACCGGTTCGGCCGCGCCGCTGAGGCTGCCCGCTTGGCGGGTTGCGCCGCGGCCCGACGTCATGCCGTGCGGCAGGGTGAGCGGTCTTGGCAGGTCATGGTCAAGAAGCGCCGCGGGTCGCAGCCTAGGCTACCTGTGTCAGTAGGTCGGGTGACCGGCGGTTGAACGCCTCTTGAACCGCCGTCCCGTGCTCAGGCGTCCCGTGGCCACGCGTCCCGCGGGCCGGCGCCCCGTGGCCAGGCGTTTCGCGGCCGGGTGTTCCATCGCCAGGCGACTGTGGTCTGGCGCCCCGTTGACAGGCGCCCCGTTGACAGGCGCCCCGTGGCTATTCGCCCGGCGGATAGGTGCTCGTAGAAAGGCCATCCGCATGCAGGCATCGATGGTCTGGAGTTCCGTGGCCAGGCGCCCCGCAGCTATGCGCCCCGTGGCCGGGCGCCCTGTGGCTATGCGCCCGTAGATAGATGCCCCGGAGACGGCCGCCGCAGTGGACAGTCGCCACGCGGACAGGCGCCCCCACGGACAGACACCCCCGCGGACAGAGACCCCCGCGGACAGGCGCCCCCGCGAGCAGGCGCCCCGGCGGACAGGCGCCCCAGTGGACCGTCGCCCCGTGAACAGTCGCTCCGTGGACAGGAGCCCCCGTGAACCGTCGCCCCCGTGGACCGTCGCCCCTGTGGTCAGGCGCCCCAGTGGACAGCCGCTCCAGTGGACAGCCGCGCCAGTGGACAGCCGCTCCCTGGTCCGGCGTCGCGTGGGCGGGCGTAGGGCGGGCTGTCTCGCCGGGGCATGGTGCCCCATGGTCCGCCGCGTCAGCGGTCAGGCGACGTTGGCCTCGCGCTCGCCCTTGTCGCAGAGCGCTGTGAGTGCGGCGGCGAGGCGGTGGGTATCCACCGGCTTGCAGAAGAAGAGATCGGCGCCTGCCTCCAGCGCCGCCAGTCCGTCCTCGGTGCGGGCGTGGGCCGAGACCGCGATGATCGGGATACCCCGCGTCGACGGGGTCTGGCGCAAGGTGCGGATCAGCTGCAACCCCGGCTGCGACGGCAGGGCGAGATCGATGACGGCGATGGCCAGCGCGTTGGCGCGCGCCAGCTCAAAGGCGCTCTCCCCCGTCGCATCGGGCACCACCGCGAACCCGGCGTGGATCAATATCTCGCTGAAAAGCAGTCGATTGAGGTCATTGTCCTCAACCAATAGCGCGCGCTTTCGCATTCGCGTCTCCCAGGCGTGCGCCGGTCATGCCCACGCACGACCAAGCCATAGCTATTCTGCCACCTTTGCAGAGGGTCGCGTGCGCAGGTTAATAAACGCTGAAGGAACGGGATTTTTTGATTTTTCTCTGGAATCACGGCAGCGGAGGGCGGTCCGAGATGCCCGAAACCAACGTGCGATGGCGGCGTGCTCGGCGACCGGGCGCGTGCGCGGCGCAGCGCTCCGTCGCCACTTGCGGCGGGGGGCGAGGATGACCCCCGAGGCGGCCGAGCGGCTCGCGCTGGCGGCGCTGCAATGGATCGCCGCGCGCGACGATATCGCCGGCAGCTTCCTGGCCGCCGCCGGCGCTGCGCCCGAGGACCTGCGGGCCCGCGCCGCAGATCCCGCGTTCCTCGGGTTCGTGCTCGATCACCTGCTGAC
Source organism: Pseudomonadota bacterium (assembly GCA_039026175.1). GTDB lineage: Bacteria > Pseudomonadota > Alphaproteobacteria > Rhodobacterales > Rhodobacteraceae > Thermohalobaculum. Next base: position 2,749 of record JBCCMW010000147.1, on the reverse strand, counting down.
CCGCGACGACTGGGTCGTGGGCTTCGCTCAGCACGCGGGCCTCGCGCCGGATCGGGTGATGGTCGCGCGCCAGACGCTGCCGGGCGGCGACGCCCCGGTCTGGACCTGACCGGCCATGCCGAGACGCGAGATCCAGCTGCAGCGCGAGACGGTGGCCGACATCGAGGCCGCCGGCGTGCGCCGTGGCCGCCCGCTCCTGGTGGTCGACACCGACGAAGTGATCGTCCACTTCGCCGGCCACCTGGCATCCTGGCTGAACGGCGTCGGCTACGAGATGCGGCTCACGCAGTACCAGTTGGAGGGAGCGATCTATCCGACCGGCGAGGCGACGCCGGTGTCCTTCGAGGCGGCGCTCACCCTGATCGACGCGTTCTTCGCCGAGGAGACCGAGCATCAGCGCCCCATCGACGGTGCGATCGAGGCGATCGCCCGGCTGTCGCGCGAGGCCCAGGTCGTGGTGCTGACCAACGTGCCGCGTCAGGCGCTGGCGGCCCGTCGGGCGAACCTGCGCGGGCTGGGGGTCGAGGCGCCGGTGGTCGCCAACCTCGGCGGCAAAGGCCGGGCGCTGCGCCTGCTCGCCGACGCGGCGGCGGCCCCGGCGGTGTTCGTCGACGACAGTCCCGGGCAGATCGCCTCGGCCGCCAAGCACGCGCGCGGCGTGACGCGGCTGCACTTCCAGGGCTCGCCCTACCTGCGCCGGGTGATGCCCGAGGCGCCCGACGCGCACGCCAGCCCCGGCGATTGGGCGGCGTGCGAGGCGATGGTCCGGCGGGGCTTGGAGCTTTAGTCCGGCCTCGCCGCCAGGGGCACCCGGCAGGCCGCTGTCCGCCTGCTGGCCTCGCGCCTGGCGCATCGGGTGGCGGCGGCCGGCCGGGGCATCGGGCGCGCGCCGGTCCATCGGTCTCTGTCGGGCGCGCAAGAGACGACCCCAACAGACGATCCCGACAGACTGCCCCGACGGCCAACGCGGTCCCGATCATGCCCGTGTTCCGATGCCGGATTGCCGACCAGGGCGGTTGTCGCCACGCAGCCCGTCATCGCCCGTGCCGGCCCCGCCGCCCCGGCCGGCGAAGCCGCCGGAACCCCCAAGCGCCGGAGGCGCTTCGGCCGGCGAAGCCGCCGGAACCCCTCTGCGCCGGAGGCGCTTTGGCCGGCGAAGCAGCCGCGCACGTGACGCGCCTCGACCGGGCGGCACAAGTCGGCCCACGCCAGACTGGGCGCATGCGCGCAACTGTGGCACAGGATATGGGATGCGCTTCAGCCCGTCCTTCCTCGAAGACCTGCGCACCCGCGTCGCCCTGTCCGACGTGGTCGGCCGCAAAGTCACCTGGGACAAGCGCAAGTCCAAGCCCGCCCAGGGCGACCACTGGGCGCCGTGCCCGTTCCATCACGAAAAGACCGCCAGCTTCCACGCCGACGACGCGCGCGGCTTCTACCACTGCTTCGGCTGCGGCGCCTCGGGCGACCTCTTCAAGTTCGTGATGGAGACCGAAAACCTGCCCTTTGCCGAGGCGGTCGCGCGGGTGGCCGCGGATGCCGGCGTCGCCCTGCCCGAGCCCGAAGGCGGCAACGCCGCGGCCCGTGCGGCCGAGGACAAGCGCCAGCGCCTGTTCGCGGTGATGGAGGAGGCGGTCCGCTTCTTCCGCCAGTCGCTGCAGTCGAGCGCGGGCGCCGGGGCGCGTGCATACCTCGAGCACCGCGGCCTGGGCGCCGAGACGATCGCCCGTTTCGAGCTCGGCTACGCGCCGGGCGGGCGCTCGGCAGGCGGCGGCGGTCCTCGCCTGACCGACCGGCTGCGCGACAAGGGCGCGCTCGAGGACGGGATCGAGGCCGGCCTCGCCACGGTGCCGCGCGAAGACCGCGGGCGGGGCATGGAGCCCTACGACTTCTTTCGCAACCGGCTGATGTTCCCGATCCGCGATGGCCGAGGGCGCTGCATCGCCTTCGGCGCCCGCGCGCTGGCCGAGGGGCAGGAGCCCAAGTACCTCAACTCCAGCGACACGCCGCTGTTTTCCAAGGGGCGCAATCTCTACCACTTCGGTCCCGCGCGGGGGGCTGCGGGCAAGGCAGGCACGCTGATCGTCGCCGAGGGCTACATGGACGTGATCGCGCTCGCCCAGGCGGGCTTCGACCACGCGGTCGCGCCGCTGGGCACGGCGGTCAAGGCCGATCAGTTGCAGCTGCTCTGGAAGGCGACCGACGAGCCGGTGATCGCGCTCGACGGCGACCGCGCTGGGCTGGATGCGGCGTTTCGGCTGATCGACCATGCGCTGCCGCTGCTCGCTCCGGGCAAGTCGCTGCGCTTTTGCGTGATGCCGGGTGGCCAGGACCCGGACGACGTCATCCGCGCCGGCGGCACGGCGGCGATGGCCGAGGTGCTGGCCGGGGCGGTGCCGCTGGTCGAGATGCTGTGGCGGCGCGAGACCGCGGCAGCGCCGCTGGACACGCCCGAGCGGCGCGCGGCCTTCGACAAACGGCTCGACGCCCAGCTCGGCAAGATCGCCGACCCGGCGGTGCGCGCGCACTATCGCGACGATCTGCGCGAACGGCGGCGCGCCCTGTTCCGGCGCCAGCCGCCGCCGGGCACTCCGGCCGGCCCGGGCCCCGCCGTGGGTCTGGGGCAGGGACGCGGCGCCGCTTGGGCGCCGGCGCACGGCAGCCGGGCGGGGGGCCGCGCTGCGCAAATGTGCTGATTGCGTTGCAACCTGAGCGGGGCGCAACCGACCTGCGCGACACCGAGTACCACGAT
>JBCCMW010000146.1:0-9175 GCA_039026175.1 Pseudomonadota bacterium | reverse complement strand
GTGCGTGCGGGCGGGTGCGCGGGCAGGGGCGCGGGCAGGGGCGCGGGCGGATCAGCGCGCCGGGCGTAGCCGGGTGGTGCCCAGCGCGCCAAGCCGCGCGGTCTCGTCGTCCATCGACATCGCCACCGTCTCGCCGCGCACCCACAGGTTGGCCATGTCGTCGTAGTGGCGCGACAGCGGGTGGCCGGACTGGCCGGTCGAGATCACGATGCGCGAGCGGTCGAGGTCGGCGAAATCCAGCACCATGCGCAGCCCCGCGGCATGGACGTTGTCGAACGGCCGCTCGCCGCGTCCCTCCCACGCGCCGCGCAGCACGGTGTAGAAGCCGCCCGAGCTTTCCTGGCGGAGCGAGAACAAAAAGCCGATGGGCTCGACATAGCCCAGCGGCATGTGCCGCTGATGCGCCACATGGGCCGCGCCCCAGCGCCAGCCGGCGATGTTGGCGCCATAGTCGCGGGTCAGCCGGGCCAGGGCATCGTCCAGTGCCACGGCCGCCATCTCCTGGCAGCGCTCGGCCTCGGGCGTCTTGTCGATGTCGCACCAGATGGCCGCGCCGTCGACGTCGCGGAACGCGCGCTCGATGAACAGCGGGCGGATGCCCTCGACCAGCGGCAACAGCGGGCCCAGCTCGTCGGCCGCGATGCGGATCGTCAGCTGGCGCATCCACTCGGCAAAGATCAGCGGTTCGGGGCGGTGGCGGTCCATCGCCCCCTCCCACGCGCCCAGAAGGGCCAGCGCCTCGGCCCGCTGGGTGTCCAGCGCCGAGGGCTGCGGCGAGACGAGCTCGCGCCGCCACCACAGATCGCGCGCGATCAGCGGCAGCATGGCGCGCGCCATCTCGGACACGCCGTCGCTCTGCAGCGCCAGAAATCCCGACATCGAGTGGAACTCGCGCGCCTTCAGCTCCTTCTCGATGCGCAGGATGCGATAGGGCAGGTCCCAGTCGTGCGCGATGTGGTCGGGAAAGGCGCTGTCGCTGGTGCGGTTGTTGGCATTGGCCACGGCGCCCGAGCGCGGGTTGACCTGTTGCGGCGCCTCCTCGAAGGGCAGCATGCCGTCCCACGCCGTCTCGGGCAGCCAGCCGGGCGAGGGGACGCGGCCCTGGGTCGGGCTCTCGGGCTTGCGCCGGGGCAGCGCACCCGCGGTCACCAGCGCGATGTTGCCCGCGGTGTCGGCCATCACGATGTTCTGCGCAGGCGCGCGCACGCCGGCGGCGGCGGCCACGGCGGTGTCGACATCGGGTGCGCGCATCAGCGCAAAGCCGGCCGAAAAGCTGGTGTCCTCGTCCGTCAGCGCCGTCCAGCGCAGGGCCGCGACATGACCCTCGGGCGTGATCGCCTCGGCGCCCAGCAGGCCGCGGTCCAGCACCGGGCCGTGGCGCGAGATGCGCACCGTCTCGATCACGTCGCTCGCGCCGTCGCGTTCGATCAGGATGCGGCGCGTGTCGAAGTCGGCCCAGCCGTCCGGGGTGCGATAGCGGGTGGGATCCTCGGGGTCGAGCTGTTCGATGTAGATGTCGGCATCGTCGGCGCCGACGGTGGTGAGACCCCAGCCCAGCGTGCGGTTGTGCCCGATCAGCACCAGCGGCACGCCCGGCAGTGTGCCGCCCATGGCGGCCATCGCGCCGCCCTGCACATCGGCGAGGTACCAGACCGAGGGTGCCGAGAGCCACAGGTGCGGGTCCGAGGCCAACAGCGGCCGGCCAAGGGCCGATCGGCTGCCGTCGACCGCCCAGGCATTGGACGCGCCGGCAAGCTCGGGCGAGGCGGCGGTGCCGACGGCGGCGATCAGCGGGTCGCGCTCGGGCAACGGCGCGTCGGCCGCCGCGAAACGCGCGCCGGGGTAGAGCTCGGCGTAACGGGGCACCGTGACGGTGGCGCCCTCCGGCGGGTCGGGCAGGATGTCGGCCACCCGCTCGGGCGGCAGCGCCAGCAGAAGCCGCGCGCGCCGGATCTCGGCCCCCGCCGCCCCCGAAAGACGCAGCGCCATGACCTTGAGGATCGACAGGCTGTCGGCCGGGGTCCAGGGCGCGATCCCCTCGCGGCCGAACAGGAACAGCTCGGGCGCGCCCCGGCCGCGCGCCTCGCGGAACGTCTCGCCCAGCCACGCGTTGACCCCGTCCGCGTAGGCCTCCAGCGCGGCGCGCGCCTCGGGTGTCTGATAGGCCAGCGAGCGCGAGGCGTGGCCGTAGAGATCGAGCGTCTTCATCAGCCGATCCACGCCCGTGGTCCGCTCGCCCAGCAGCGTGGACAGCCGGCCCTGCGCCGTGCGGCGCGACAGCTCCATCTGCCACAGACGGTCCTGGGCGTGGGCCAGGCCCAGCGCAAAGAACGCGTCCTGCTCGTTGGCCGCCCGGATGTGCGGGATGGCGTGCCGGTCTCGGATGATCGTCGCCTCGGCCAGCAGCCCGTCCACCGCGATGCGGGCGCCGTAGTCGGGCAGCGAGCGCGACACCAGGTAAAAGCCGATGGCCGCCGCCAAGGCCCCGATGCCGGCCAGGGCCGCCACGGCCCGGAGGAGCCAGGTCAGGATGAGCCGCATGTCTCCTCGCCGCTCGCTGCTGTCCCCACCGTGGGCGACCGGTTGGGCGGATGTAGGGCGTCGCGGCCCGGCCGGGCACCCCCCGGCGTGGCGGATCGCGACGGCGCGGTTCTGCCGCAGGGCGGATGGCCGGCGCCTTGACCGGCGCGCCGCCCGCGCCACCGTAGCGCCGGGCAGGTCCGAGCGCGGCAGGCCAAAGGGCTCTTGTCGCGCGGCGCCTGCATAGCACGGTCTCTGTCGGGACCGTTTTCCACGGGCAGGCACAGCGGGCGGATTGCGGGACATCGCCGCCCCCGCACGGCCGGGCGCCACGTCCCCGGCCGGGCTGCCGCGACAACCGCGACGAGGGAGGGCCGCCATGGCCAAGGTGAGTTTTCTGGGGCTGGGCGTCATGGGCTATCCGATGGCGGGCCACCTGGTCGCCAAGGGGCACGAGGTGACGGTGTTCAACCGCACCGCCGCCAAGGCCGAAAAATGGGCGGCCGAGCACGGCGGCGCCTTTGCCGAGACCCCGCGCGCCGCGGCCGAGGGGTCGACCATCGTCTTCTGCTGCGTCGGCAACGACGACGATCTGCGCTCGGTGGTGCTGGGCGACGACGGCGCGTTTGCGGGCATGGGCCAGGGCGCGCTGTTCGTCGACCACACCACCGCCTCGGCGACCGTCGCGCGCGAGCTGTCGGCGACGGGCGCGGGCAAGGGCATCGGCTTTGTCGACGCCCCGGTCTCGGGCGGCCAGGCCGGGGCCGAGAACGGGCAGCTCACGGTGATGTGCGGCGGCGAACAGGCGGCCTTCGACCAGGCCAAGCCGGTGATCGACGCCTATGCCAAGTTCTGTGGGCTGATGGGCCCGGTCGGGGCGGGGCAGCTCACCAAGATGGTCAATCAGATCTGCATCGCCGGTCTGGTGCAGGGCCTGGCCGAGGGCCTGAACTTTGCCCAGAAGGCGGGGCTGGACGGCATGCAGGTGGTCGAGGTGATCTCCAAGGGTGCCGCCGGCTCGTGGCAGATGGACAACCGCCACAAGACGATGCTCGAGGATTTCTTCGATTACGGCTTCGCGGTGGACTGGATGCGCAAGGATCTCGGCATCTGCCTGGAGGAGGCCAAGAGCAACGGCGCCCGCCTGCCGGTGACCGCGCTGGTCGACCAGTTCTACGGCGAAGTACAGGACCTGGGCGGCGGCCGCTGGGATACCTCGTCGCTGATCAAACGCCTGAAGCGCTGACGCCCAGACCCCCCGACCAGCGGCCCTATGTGTGGACGGGGCGATGACCACGGGCCCCTCCAGGACGATGACGAGCCGCGTCTCCGGGGTGACGACCGCGTGCCCCTCCGGAGCGATGCCGAGCCGCCCTTCCAGGGCGATGCCGAGCCGCCCTTCCAGGGCGATGCCGAGCCGCCCTTCCAGGGCGATGACCGCGCGCCCCGCAACCGCCGGCCCGAGGTGCATGCCGGTCCACCGCACCACCGACCATCGCGACAGGCCACCCGCGCTGGCGCAAGAGCCGACGACCAGGGCCAGGCAAACCCGCCACCCCCAAAATCATCAACGGCCGAGAGAGCGGGTGTCGGGCCGGGTCAAGGATCGCCGCAGGCGACGGGCACCGCCCGCTTGTCCTTGATGCGGCCCGACACCCGCCAAAGGCTGGTCGAGAAGCCCTGGCGGCTTCTCTCAGCCACCTTCCCCTTTTGCGGCGCGACAGATGCCCAACCCGGGCAGCCGCAAACGAGCATCGCGGCGACCAGCCGCGATCCCGCTTTGTTCGAGGCTCGGCAATCGCCCCGGTCCGCCAGCAGACCGGGGCCCGCCGCTCAGCGGATGATGCGGGTGTACTTGGCGCCCTCGATGCTGGCGCCGGCCAGCAGGCCGCCCTGGCCGAACACGAAGGCCACCACCGGCTGCTGGGTCACCGTGCTGTCGATGCCGAGGTTCGCGCCCGCGCTGATGATGGTTACCTCGGCGTCGGCGCCGGCCTCCCACCCGTCCGAGCGGCGGAACTTCTCCAGCGCGTTGCGGCTGAGGAAGAACAGGGCGTGGCTGCTCTCCTGCAGACCGGCCTGGAAGCCGACCGAGGCCGAGCCCAGCGAATAGTACTGCACCGTCGTGCCGAGCCCGTCGCCGGGGTTTAGCCGCAGTGCGCCCTCGCCGTAGGAACCGCCGACGATGAAGCCGCCCTTCACCACCTTGGGCATCACCAGCACGCCCAGCGACCGGCCGGCCAGCTCGCGCGCGCCGGGCACGTCGGCATAGAGCTCGTTCAGCGCCAGATCGACACGGCGTTCGATCACCGCGGCGTCGGCCGCGGCGGCCAGGCTGGGGGCCAGCGCCGCCGGCAGCGCGACGGCGGCCGACGCGGCAAGGGTTACGCGCAGCGCGTCGCGACGCGTGGCATGCTGGGTCAATCGGGTCGGCGTGGGACGGGTCGGGCTGAGGCGGGTCGGGCCAAGGCGGGTCGGATAAGACATGGCATTCTCCTGCTCGGTGTTTTCACCTGTCTTGCCTGCGAGCGTACCACATCGGCACAGACCCGCAGTCCTTCGCCATATCATATGCCGCCGACGGGCCGCGCGGACAAGACGCAGGCACCACTCTGGCGAGCACAACGCTGCGCGTGCTCTCGTCTGCCGCGTCGGTCACGGGTAGAAGCGACCACATAGAAACCGGCGCGAACGCGCGTCGACGGCAAGCTGGGGGAAACGGCGATGCGCCAGATCGAGGTCGAGGCATCGGTCAACGTGCTGGGCGAGGCGCTGTCGCCCTGCTCGGTCGATCCGATGACCGGGTTCTATCGCAACGGCTGCTGCGACACCGGCCCTCTGGACCGCGGCAGCCACACGGTGTGCGCGGTGATGACGGCCGAGTTTCTGGACTTCTCCAAATCCCGGGGCAACGATCTCTCGACGCCGCGGCCCGAGTTCGCGTTTCCCGGGCTGAAGCCGGGCGACCGCTGGTGCTTGTGCGCTGCGCGGTTCCTCGAGGCCTACGAGGCCGGGCTCGCGCCAATGGTTGCGCTGGAGGCGACGCACCGCCGCGCCCTGGACGTGGTTCCGATCGAGGCGCTGCGGGCCCGGTCGCTGCGCGTCACCTGAGCGATGGTGGGTCGGGTGCAGGCCGCCCGGTCCGCGATCAGAGGCCGAGCGCCGAGACCAGAGCGGCGAAAAAGCTGTACTCCTCCTCGTCCTCGGCGGTCTTGACCGGTTGCGGCGCGGCCTTGGTCGGCCCGGTGTCCTTGTTGCCGCCCGTCATGCGCGCGGTCAGCTCGCCGCCGCCGGCGCTGTCGTGCACGGTAATGCGCTTGCCCGCAACGTCGTCGCTGATCGGCAGGATGCCGCCTTGCGAGGTGTAGATCACCAGCAGCGCCATCACGCCGACGATCCCGATGACGACCTTGGCCGCTTTCATGGCATCCCCCATGCCGCGTTGCTACCGGCTACGAAACTACGCGGATCGCGGCCGGGCGTCGAGATATACGCGCAGGCGAAATCCCTCGCCCACCAGTTGTTTAGGGCTTTGTTGACACCTGTTCGCGCAGCGCCTGACGCCCCCGTTTCGGCGAGGGACCGCCGCCGGTGCACCGCCGCGAGGACGCGCCGGCGCCTTCGGTCCCGGCGCCCGCGATCATGCGCTCCGGCGAACGCGCCGTTGCGACACGGTCACCGAGCATGGCGGTTCGGAGCGGCGCTATTGACCCTGGATAACCCGGCAGGCACCCCGGCCGCCGTCGGCGACGCGCGGGGCCGGCCCGCTGCGAGCCGGCCTGGGCTCTTGGAACGGTTTCGGGCCGGTGCATAGGTGCCTCTCTGCCCGGCGCAGGCTGTGGCCGGGATTGGCTTTGGCTGGTTGAGGGATGCTGGATCGGGCGCCGGCCCGGCAGGCGCCGCATGGGGCCTTCGCCTGTCGCAGAACGCGGTCTACCGCCCGATGCCTGCCCGCCGATCATGGGTTGGCGGCGGACCCGGCGGGCCTAGACCAGGCGGCTCTGCGCGAGGGCGGCGCGGACGAAGTCGCGGAACAGGGGATGGGGCTCGAACGGTTTGGACTTGAGCTCGGGGTGGAACTGGACGCCTACGAACCACGGGTGGCCCTCGATCTCGACGATCTCGGGGAGCCGGCCGTCGGGCGACATGCCCGAAAAGCGCAGACCGCAGGCCTCGAGATCGGCGCGATACTTGATGTCCACCTCATAGCGGTGGCGGTGGCGTTCAGAGATCGCAAGATTGCCGTAGATCTCGGCCACTTGGCTGCCGGCGCTCAGCGCCGCGTCATAGGCGCCGAGGCGCATCGTCCCACCCTTGGCGTCGTCCGGCCGGCGGTTGACGGTGCGGTTGCCCGCCACCCATTCCTTGAGGTGATAGACCACCGGCTCGAAGCGTCGGCTGGGCCCGGGGCGGGCCTGGACGTCGCCCACGGCCACGCGGCCGGCCTCGTGGTCGAACTCCTCGGAACCCGCATCGGCCAGTCCCGCCAGGTTCCGCGCCGCCTCGATCACCGCCATCTGCATGCCGAGGCAGATGCCGAGATAGGGGATATCGCGGGTGCGGGCGAACTCGGCGGCGCGGACCATCCCCTCGGTCCCCCGCTCGCCGAACCCGCCGGGCACGACGATGCCGTTGAAGGGTTCCAGATACGGTGCGGGATCGTCGCGCTCGAACACCTCGGCGTCCAGCCATTCGGCCCGCACCCGGATGCGGTTGGCGATGCCGCCGTGGGTCAGCGCCTCGGCGATCGACTTGTACGCGTCCTCGAGCCGGGTGTACTTGCCCACCACGGCGATGCGGACCTCGCCGTCCGGGTGCTGGATGGCATCGAGCACCCCCTCCCACACGCCCAGGCGCGGGCGCGGCGCGGGGTGAATGCCGAAGGCGTCCAGCACGGCGCTGTCCAGCCCGTCGCGGTGATAGGCCAGCGGCGCCTCGTAGATCGAGCGAAAGTCCAGCGCCGGGATCACCGCCTCGGGGCGCACGTTGCAGAACAGCGCGATCTTTTCGCGCTCGCGCTCGGGGATCGGCTGTTCGGTGCGGCAGACCAGCACGTCGGGGGCGATGCCGATCGAGCGCAGCTCCTTGACCGAGTGCTGGGTCGGCTTGGTCTTGAGCTCGCCCGAGGCGGTGAGCCAGGGCAGCAGCGTCAGGTGCACAAAGATCGCCTGACCGCGGGGCCGGTCCTGGGCGAACTGGCGGATCGCCTCGAAGAACGGCAGCCCCTCGATATCGCCGACCGTGCCGCCGATCTCGCACAGCATAAAGTCGACTTCGTCCTGGCCGATGGCGAGCCAGGCTTTGATCTCGTCGGTGACGTGGGGGATGACCTGGATCGTCTTGCCGAGGTAATCGCCGCGCCGCTCCTTATCCAGCACGGTCTGGTAGATCCGGCCCGACGACACGCTGTCGGTCGCGCGCGCGGCGACGCCGGTAAAGCGCTCGTAATGGCCGAGGTCCAGGTCCGTCTCGGCCCCGTCGTCGGTCACGAAGACCTCGCCGTGCTCGAACGGGCTCATCGTGCCGGGGTCGACGTTCAAATACGGGTCCAGCTTGCGCAGCCGTACGGTGAAGCCGCGCGCCTGCAACAGCGCGCCCAGCGCCGCCGCCGTCAGCCCCTTGCCCAGCGACGAGACGACACCACCCGTGATGAAGATATAGCGCGCCATGCGTGACCCGTAGATTTTGCGGTTGCGCAAGTGCCAACCACATCATGTACCACGGGAGTTAAGGAGTACGCGATTGTGCGGCCGGCGGCAAGGTCGGAGGGCCCCGCCACGCCTGCGTCGGTGCCGCAATGCGACCGACGCGGTGTCGCGTCTAGCGGTCCATCGCCGTGCGGGCGGCCGCGTCGTTGGGGAAGTGCAGCACGTAGCGGCCCAGCGAGCGGCGCACCGGATAGTGGGTGCGCAGCGCCTCGCGGATCTCGGGCGGCCAGCGGCGGTTGAAGATCGCCACGCTCTCGTCGCCGATGGTGACGAACAGCGCAAAGTCGCGCGCGGCGATGCGGGCGACCATGGGCGCGGGGTCCCAGGCGCCGAGGGCCGCGAGCTCGCCGAAGATCGCGCTCTCGAAGATCACCTCGTCGCCGGCGCGGAGCTGCGTGACCATCTCGTCCGACACCGTGGGTCGGTCGGCGGCGGCGATGGCGGCGGCCAGGGCCGAGCGGTCGTCCAGCGCGCCGCCGGTGTCGCGCGGCAGCAACCACAGATGACCGCACAGCAGCAGCGCCAGTGCGGCGGCCACCGCAGGGCCGCGCGTGCTGCGCCCCGCCGCCAACTGCGCCAGACCCAGCATGGCGCCCAGCGCAATGGCGAAGCTCCACTCGATGAAGTAGTTGATCGCGGCCCCGCTCTTCAGCACCAGCGGCGCCAGCGCCAGCGTGCCCATCAGGAACAGCGCCGCCATCGCCGGGATCGCCGGCGGTGCTGGCACCGCGCGGCCGCGGCCCAGCCCCAGGCGCGCCAGTCCCAGCCCCGCCAGTCCCAGCCCCGCCAGACGGCCCAGCACCGGCACCAGCCCGACCAGCGCGGACACGAACAGCGCGTTGCCGAACACCAGGGCTGCGCTGATGAAGGCGACGTTCTCCAGATCGATGCGGTTGATGTTGTAGCCCACGATATGAGTCAGGAAGCCGCCGCCGGTCAGCAGCGTC
>JBCCMW010000145.1:0-9189 GCA_039026175.1 Pseudomonadota bacterium | reverse complement strand
CGGAAATAGAGGTTCAGCGCGTCGCCGGCCGAGACATAGGGAAACGACATGCCGAACAGCTGGAATTCCTGCGTCGCCAGCTTGCCCCAGCCCACCGTAGGGTCGAACAGTTGGATCTGCAGATCGGCGCCGACCTTGCGGAAGTCGGCCTGCAGCGCCTCCATGATCTTGGACCAGGTCGAGCCGGTGAAGCCGTACGCCAGGACCTCCAGCTTTTGGCCGTCCTTGTAGCGGAACCCGTCGTCGCCCATCGTCCAGCCGGCTTCCTCGAGGATGCGATTACCCTCCTCGACATCGGTCTTCAGCAACGTGGGCTCGATGCTCTCGTTCCAGTCCAGCGTGCCGGTCGAGATATAGCTATAGGCCGGCGTCACCTCGTCGAAGTAGATGTTGGTGACCAGCGCCTGCTGGTCGACCGCCAGGTTCAGCGCCTGGCGCACCGCCTGCTCGCCCACCACCGGCTTGGTGATCTTGAAGCCCGCAAAATAGCTCCAGTGCGCGGCGTCCGACAGCGTGACGGTGACCTGCGGGTTCTGGCGCAGGATGCGCAGCGAGTTCCAGGGCACGTACTGGGTGATGTCCGACTGGCCGGTCATTACCGCGGCCATGCGGGTGTTCTCCTCGGGCACGATGCGCCAGACGACCTCGTCCACCATGGCCGGACCGGTGTTCTCATAGATCGGCGGGCCCCAGGTGTAGGCCTCGTGCTTGGTCAGGCGCATCTCGTCGCGCGGCCGCCATTCGGCCCAACAGAACGGACCCGTGCCGTTGAAGCCTTTGACGCCAAAATCCTCGCCCAGCTCGGCGACCTGGTTCTGGTCGACGACAACGGCGAAGGACTGGGTGAGCTGGTACAGAAGCTCGGAGAACGGCGCCTCCAACTCGTACACCACGGTCAGCGGATCGGGCGCGGTGATCGACTTCACGTCGCCCGCGCGCCAGGCGACCGGCGACTTGATATCGGGGTCGATCCAGCGGCTCAGCGAATAGACCACGTCGTCGGCCGTCATCGGGCGGCCGTCGCAGAACTGGACGCCTTCCTTCAGGTTGAAGGTGTAGGTCCGGCCGTCCTCGCTGACCTCCCAGCTCTCGGCCAGGCCCGGCGCGATGGTCTTCATGTCGTGGTCCAGGGCGACCAGGGTGTCGCCCAGCATAAACAGCACTTCCGAGGCGGCGCGCGCGGTCGTGCGGTGCGGGTCGTAGCGGTCGGTCTCGACCTCGCGGACGATCGTCACCGTCTGCGCGCTGGCCAGTGGCGCGGCGAGCGCCAGCACCGTGGCGGCGAAAAGGGCGGAGGTGGGTCTCATCGCAGTCTCCCTGTCTGTAGCTATCGGCCCAAGGCCTTTGGCAGGTTTCGTTTCGGTTGGCTCACGTCGCCTGGCGCGGGTCCAGCACGTCGCGCAGGGCGTCGCCCACGATGTTGGCGCACAGCACGACCATGAAGATGCCGAGCGAGGGGATGGTTGCGACGTGCGGGGCGAAGAACAGGAAGTCGCGGCCCTGGCTGGCCATCATGCCCAGCTCGGCCGTCGGCGGCCGGGCGCCCAGGCCCAGGAACGACAGCGCCGCCCCGATCAGGATCACCTGGCCGAAGCGAAGCGTCATGAACACAAAGATCGACGAGATGCAGTTGCGCAGCAGGTAACGCCGGATCAGCGTGGCATCGGACAGGCCGATGGCGCGGCCGGCCTCCATGTACTCCTGCGCCATCACGACGACGGCAGCGGACCGGGTGACCCGGGCGACGTCGGGCACCGTGGCGATGGACAGCGCGATCACGATGGCGGTGACGCCGGGGCCGAAGATCGCCGCGACCGCCAGGCCGAACAGGATGGCCGGAAAGCTGAGCAGGATGTCGGCAAGGCGCATCAGGAACGGGTCCAACGCGCGGTAGTAGGCCGAGATCAGCCCCAGCAGCATGCCCAAAACGCCCCCGATGGCGACCGAGGCGAGGCCCATCAGCAGCGTCACCCGCAGCCCATACAGCAAACGCGACAGGATATCCCGCCCCTGCCCGTCCGTCCCCAACAGCGCGTGGGGCATGCCGCCCTGCATCCACGCCGGCGGCAGCAGCGGACCCAGCGAATTGTCGTACGGATCGTGCGGCGCCAGCACCGGCGCCAGCACCGCCAGCACCACCGACAGGCTGAGCCCGAACAGCGCCACCGCCGCCGCCCGGTCGCGCAGCAGTTGGCGCAGCGGCGAGGCGCGCTTGGCCAGCCGCTCCTCGTCGTACCCCGATGCTGCGCCCGTCGAGGTGACCGTCGGGGCGGCCGGGGCGACGGCGGTCGCGTTGGGGTCGGCCAGCGTCATCCGTCCTGCACCCGCGGGTCCAGGGCTGCATAGGCGACGTCGACCAGCAGGTTGATCACGATGAAGCTGAGCGCCAGCACCAGGATCGTGCCCTGGGCCATGGGAAAGTCCGACGACAGGATCGAGCCCACGGCCAGCCGCCCGATCCCGGGCCAGGAGAAGATGGTCTCGGTCACCACCGCCCCGCCCAGCAGGTAGCCCGCCTGCAGCCCTACCAGCGTGATCACCGGGATCAGCGCGTTGCGCAGCGCATGGCGCAACACCACCGCATACTCGGGCAGGCCCTTGGCGCGCGCGGTGCGCACATGGTCGGCCGACAGGACCTCGAGCACCGAAGTGCGGGTCATCCGCGCGACCGGCCCGATGAAGATCAGGCCCAGCGACATGGCCGGCAGCGCGATGTGGCGCAGGCCCTCGACCGTCCACAGCGGCCCGCCCCGGCCGACGAAGGGCAGCAGCTGCCACTTGAAGCCCAGGTACTGCATCAGCATGAGCGCGATGAAGAAGATCGGCATCGACACGCCGGCGACCGAGAACGCCATCACGACGCGGTCCAAGAGCTGGCCGCGGAACACGGCGGCGATGGTGCCCATCGCGATGCCGAGGGGGATGGACCAGATCAGCGCCGCCAGCATCAGCTCGATGGTGGGGCCGCCGGCGCGCCACAGCTCCTCGGTCACCGCGATGTTGTTGATCATCGAATGGCCGAGATCGCCCTGCAGCACGCGGGCAAGGTACAGCACGAACTGCACCACCACCGGCTGGTCCAGCCCCATGTCCCGGCGGATCGCGTCGATGGTGTCCTGCGTGGCCATCGGCCCCGCGATCACCACCGCGGGGTCGCCCGGCACCAGCTGCAGCAGCCCAAAGCCCAGCGCCAGCACGCCCAGCAGCACCGGGACCGACAGCATCAGCCGGTGCACGATGGTGCGCAGCATCAGGCCGCCCGCTCGTAGACCACCTCACCGCCGCGGATGGTCATGTCGCACGCCACCTCGCCCAACAGCACCTCGGGCTCGGCGTCCAGGAAATCCTGGCTGAACACGGCGACGTCGGCCAACTGCCCGGGCACCAGGCGACCCTTGCGATGCTCGGTATGCTCGGCAAAGGCACTCGCCCAGGTATAGGCGTGCAGCGCCTGGTCCATGCTCAACGTCTGATCGGGGCCGATCACCTGGCCGGTCCGCGTCTTGCGCGTCAGCATGGTGTAGAGGTTGTTGAACGTGTTCACGTCCGTCACCGGGCTGTCGGACGAGGCCGAGGGAAGCAGGCCCGCATCCACCCAAGTACGCATCGGATAGCAGCCGTCGCGCCGCGCCTCGTCGAACAGCGCAAAATAGCCGTCGCCCATCTCGTAGATGAAGCTTGGCTGCGGGGCGGGGTAGATCCGGCGCGCCACCATGCGGTCGAGCTGGTCCTTGGTCAGGAACCCGCAATGCTCGATGCGGTGGCGTCGGCCGGGGGCAGGCTTGTCGTCCAACGCCTTCTCGTAGCCGCGCAGCACCTGCTCGATCGCCGCGTCGCCGATGGCGTGGATCGCCATCTGGTAGCCCTTGGCGTGGTAGTCGGCGATCAGCGCATGGCACTCGTTATCGCTGAGGCACATGACCCCCGTGGTGAGCGGGTCGCCGAGGTAGGGCTCGGTCATCGCCGCGGTCTTGCCGCCGGCCGAGCCGTCGGTGAAAATCTTGACGCCGCCGATCCGCAGCATGTCGCAGCCGTGACCCGTCAGCAGCCCCTGCTCGGCACAGGCGTCGGCGATGCCGGAGGCGCCGCCCAGCAGGGTCTGGTAAGTGCGCACCGGCAGGCGCGTCTGGCGCAGCGCCTCGCGGTAGGCGACCATTTCGGCGTAACCGCAGTACATGCCCACAGCCGCGTCCATGACCGACGTCACGCCGAGCGACAGGCAATACTCGCCCGCCCGCTCGATCCCCGCGACCATATCCTCGACGCTGGGCTGGGGCAGCACGGCCTTGACCGGGTCGCGCCCGTTTTCGGCCAGCAGCCCCGTAAGCTTGCCGTCGCGCTGTTCGATCAACCCACCCGAGGGCACCGGCGTCTCGGTCGTCAGCCCCGCCAGCGCCATCGCCCGGGTGTTGACCACCGAGAGGTGGCCGCAGGTGCGCACCAGGTAGACCGGGTTGTCGGGCGCCACCTCGTCCAGGTCCTCGACCGTGGGGTGCAGACCGGACTGGAAGCGCGTGTTGTCGTAGCCGCGGGCAAAGATCCACTCGCCCTTGGGCGTCACCTTGGCGCGCTCAGCGATGGCGGCCTTCAGCGCCTGCAGCGTCGGCGCGGTGTTGGCGCGGGCATCGACCATCGCCATGGCCACGCCCAGCGGCATCAGGTGCAGATGCGCGTCGTTGAGGCCCGGCGTGGCGAGCCGGCCCTCCAGCGCCACCACCCGCGTGTCGGGCCCGATCAGCGGCGCGATCTCGTCCGCAGTGCCCGTCGACAGCACGAGACCCCGCCACAACGCCACGGCCTCGGCGATCCCGTCGGCTTGGCCGCACCACACGCGCCCCCCGGTGAGCACGATATCCGCCGTCAACGTCACGACACGCTCCTCGGGCGCCCCTGCATGTGTTCAACGAGACCCCATGCCGCTTTGGAATGCAAGCATAGCAAGAGCGCTGGAAATCACTGCACGCATCGAGGGTCCTGATGCCACGATGGGCAGAACGCGGCCCCGCGCAGGCTGCCAAGGCCCGGCAAAGGCTCGGCAAATCAGGGTGCGGCGATGGGAGGGTGTGGTGGGCGGTGAGAGGCTCGAACTCCCGACATCCTCGGTGTAAACGAGGCGCTCTACCAACTGAGCTAACCGCCCGCACGCCGTCGATCTACGAAGGCCGCCGCCGGCCGTCAACAAACCGCCATGCCCGGCCGCGTCCTGCAGCGCTCACCCGGTCGCCGCAGCGTGACCCTGCGGCGGCGTGACCCTGCGGCGGCGTGACACCGGCGCGCCAAGGCATATCTGCAGGGCGTCATCCAGAGGCCATGCCGAAAGGATATCGCGATGAGCGACGAAACCCCCGACGAAACCATTCCCGCCGACGAGTACACGCCGCCCAAGGTCTGGACCTGGGATGCCGTAAGCGGCGGTGCCTGGTCCAAGACGAACCGCCCCATCGCAGGGGCCACCCACGAGGCCGAGCTACCCGTGGGCGAGCACCCGTTCCAGCTCTACTCGCTGGGCACACCCAACGGTGTGAAGGTCACCATCATGTTCGAAGAGCTGCTGGCCGCGGGCCACAGCGGCGCCGAATACGATGCCTGGCTGGTGCGCATCGGCGGCGATCAGTTCGGCTCGGGCTTTACCGAGATCAACCCGAACTCCAAGATCCCTGCGCTGGTCGACCGCTCGGGCCCCGAGCCGCTGCGGGTGTTCGAATCCGGCTCGATCCTGATCCATCTGGCCGAGAAGTTCGGCGCCTTCCTGCCAGCCTCGGGTCCCGGGCGGACCGAGACGCTGAACTGGCTGATGTGGCAGATGGGCTCGGCGCCCTTCGTGGGCGGCGGCTTCGGCCACTTCTACGCCTACGCACCCTTCAAAATGCGCTATCCGATCGACCGCTACGCCATGGAGGCCAAGCGCCAGATGGACGTGCTGGATCGCGAACTGGCGACCCGGCCGTGGGTGGCGGGCGACGAGTACAGCATCGCCGACATGGCGATATGGCCCTGGTATGGCAACATGGCGCTGGGCCGGTTGTACAGCGCGGGCGAGTTCCTGGACGTGACCAGCTACACCCACGTGCTGGCCTGGGCCGAGAAGATGATGGCCCGCCCCGCCGTGCAGCGCGGGCGCATGGTCAATCGGCTGTCGGGCGATCCCTCGGAGCAGCTCCACGAGCGCCACTCGGCCGAGGATTTCGAGACCCGCACCCAGGACAAGCTCGCCGCCGAATGACGGCGGCCTGCCCGCGCGCCGGCGCCCCCGCCCGCACAGGCCGGGGTACGGTTCGGCGGGATGCGGCGGTGGTAAGGGGCCTCAGGTCAGCAGGCCCCGCACCACGTCGTTGGTACGGTTCTGCGCGATGTGGCGGATCTTGTTGTAGTTGCGCGCCGCCTTCAGCGCGCCGTTCACCACCGCGTCCTCGGAGTAGAAGTTCAGCCCGCAGGCCCGCAGATAGCGCGCCCCGTAATCCTTAAGCTCGGCCAGCGCCTTGACGCCTGCCATGTACTCGTGGCTCGAGATCTGGGCGTGCTTGTCGTTGTACATGGCGATGTACTGCATCGGGCTGCCACAGTAGCCGCAGT
The DNA here is from genome assembly GCA_039026175.1 of Pseudomonadota bacterium. Taxonomy (GTDB): domain Bacteria; phylum Pseudomonadota; class Alphaproteobacteria; order Rhodobacterales; family Rhodobacteraceae; genus Thermohalobaculum. Next base: position 2,616 of record JBCCMW010000145.1, on the reverse strand, counting down.
TCATCGCGGTCGCGGCCAGCGCCGGCACCTTGTTGCAATACTTCTTCATCCAGATGCCAAAGGCGACCGGATCGCGGGTGAAGCCGCTGGTCTTGCGGCCGTCCCAGTGGCGCTTGGCCTCGCCGCAGAACGCCTTGACCGTCTCGATCTCGCAGATCCGGTTGATGACCTGAACCAGCAGCTCCATGGCCGTCGCCATCGCTTTGACCAGACTGCCCGCGCCGAACAACGCGGCATCGGCGCCGATCTGCACCGCGCCCTTGATCGAGGTGTAGAGCCCCTTGCCGATGGCGCGGTCCATCGCGGTCTTCATCGCGTCGATGATCGCCGTCGGGTGGCCCTTGACGAAGGCCACCGAGCGCGTGCGCACCCAGGCCTTGGTCCGCTGGATCGTGCTGTCGATGATCCGGCCGATGCCCGAGGCCAGGTCCGTGATGCCGCCCATCGGCGCGATCTCCGAGACCAGCGTGCGCGTCAGGTAGCTGATCACCCCCTTGATCAGCGCACCCCAGTTGCTCATCGGCGCCACAACCCCTTCCATGAAGGTGTCCCACAGCCACTTGGCCGTCTCGGCCAGCTTGGCCTTGATCTTGTCCCAGGTGGTCTTGAGCTCGGGCTTGTCCTTGGGGAACGCAAAGGGCTTGCCGTTCTCCTTCTCGACCATCGCGCCCACCGGGCCCAGCGCCATGACGCCGAGGCCGGTGCCGAACCCGGCCCACTTGAGCCCGGCGTTGTCGGTCGCCTGCCCCGCGCCCGTCATCAGCGAGCCCGCCGAGCTGAGCGTCGAGGTCAGGAACAGCGTGCCGAACACGCCGTCCACCTTGGTGTGCGAGAACACGTACAGCACGCCGGTCCGCGCGTGCTGCATCTCGTCCTGCATAAATTGTGTCTGGGTATCCTCCGAGACGTTGTTCTTTTTCTTGTCTTTGAAGTTCTGGAACTTCCCTTTTACCTTGTCCAGCATCGCCGTCGCTCCCTCTACCGTTGTGCTCGGTATCCCTGCAAGAAACTGTTGCCAAGCATTACGGCAGTAGAGAGAAACACCGTCGGCGACGTCCCGTAATAAACTGTGTCAGCCCGATTTTGTCTCGCGCAGCCGGCGATAATGCGGATCGCTACTCGCGCCATGGCCGAAAAGAGTGCCTGAATGGAACGTCAGTTCCGGAATCGGACTCATGAAAAAGGGGCGCGCCGCGGGTCCAGCACGCCCCTGGTTCGGTCGTTCGGGCGGGATCAGTGGGGGCGCGCTTCGCCCTCGCCCCCCGTCTCGCCCGCCGCGGCAGGCTCGAAGCTGTCCATGTCCCACTCGATCGGCTCGGGCTGGCGCGACAGGGCCACGCGCAGCACCTCGGACACCGTCTCGACGGGCATGATGTCCAGCCCCTCCTTCACGTTGTCCGGAATGTCGGGCAGGTCCTTGGTGTTCTCCTTGGGGATCAGCACTGTCTTGATCCCGCCGCGGAGCGCCGCCAGCAGCTTCTCCTTCAGCCCGCCGATGGGCAGCACGTTGCCGCGCAGCGTCACCTCGCCGGTCATCGCCACGTCCTTGCGCACCGGGATCTGCGTCAGCACCGACACGATGGACGTCACCATCGCGATGCCGGCGCTGGGCCCGTCCTTGGGCGTCGCGCCCTCGGGCACGTGGACATGGATGTCGGTCTTCTCGAACACCGGCGGCTTGACCCCGTACTCGGGCGCCTTGGCCCGCACAAAGCTTGAGGCCGCCTCGATGCTCTCCTTCATCACGTCGCCCAGGGTGCCGGTGGTCTTCATGCGGCCCTTGCCCGGCAGGCGCAGCGCCTCGATCTGCAAGAGATCGCCGCCGACCGAGGTGTAGGCCAGGCCCGTGGTGACGCCGATCTGGTCGTCCTCCTCGGCCAGGCCGTGGCGAAAGCGCGGGACGCCGAGGTACTCTTCAAGCCCGCCCTCGGCGATCTCGACCGACTTGGTCTCGCCCTTGACGATCTTGGTCAGCGCCTTGCGGCACAGCTTGGCGATCTCGCGCTCCAGGTTGCGCACGCCGGCCTCGCGCGTGTAGCGCCGGATCATCTCCAGCACCGCGTCGTCGCCCAGCGCGAACTCGGCCTTGGTCAGCCCATGGTAGCGCACCTGCTTGGGCAGCAGATGCCGCGTCGCGATCTCCAGCTTTTCGTCCTCGGTATAGCCGGCTAGCGCGATGGTCTCCATACGGTCCAGCAGCGGCTGGGGCATGTTGTAGGTGTTGGCTGTGGTCACGAACATCACGTTCGAGAGGTCGTATTCCACCTCCAGATAGTGGTCGGCGAACGTCGAGTTCTGCTCGGGGTCCAACACCTCGAGCATCGCCGAGGCCGGATCGCCGCGGAAATCCTGGCCCATCTTGTCGATCTCATCGAGCAGGATCAGCGGGTTGGTCGTCTTGGCCTTCTTCATGGCCTGGATGATCTTGCCCGGCATCGAGCCGATATAGGTGCGCCGGTGGCCGCGGATCTCGGCCTCGTCGCGCACGCCCCCCAGGCTGATGCGGATGAACTCGCGCCCCGTCGCCTTGGCCACGGACTTGCCCAGCGAGGTCTTGCCCACGCCCGGCGGGCCGACCAGGCACAGGATCGGACCCTTGAGCTTTTTCGACCGCTG
>JBCCMW010000144.1:0-9238 GCA_039026175.1 Pseudomonadota bacterium | reverse complement strand
TCGAGGTCCTTGTAGTGCTCGAAGAAGTGCTTGATGCGCTCGCGCGTCTTGCCGGGCACGTCATCCAGATCCTGGATGCCCGCCTGGAACGGGTCGACCTTCTCGACCGGGACGGCGATCAGCTTGTCGTCCATGCCGCCGTCGTCCTCCATCTTGAGCACGCCGATGGGCCGGCAGCGGATCACCACGCCCGGGGCCAGGTCGAAGTCGCAGAGCACCAGCACGTCGGTGGGGTCGCCGTCGTCGTGCAGCGAGTTCGGCACGAAGCCGTAGTTGCACGGGTAGAACATCGGCGTGTTGACGATCCGGTCCACGAACACCGCGCCCGACGCCTTGTCGATCTCGTACTTGACGGGCGCGCCGCCGCCGGCCCCGCCGGTGATCTCGATCACCACGTTGATGTCGCTGGGCGGTTTCTTGCCGGCCGGGATGGCGTCGATATCCATAGGAGCCTCCTGTTGGCTGATCCGTCGCGGGCGCCGCTAGCACGGCTGGGTGACACGGGGAAGACATCCGAACGGGCTGCCCGACCGCGCCGCCGCCTGTGCCACGATGCGACGGTCGCGACGATAGGGCCGGGCTGGGCCGGGGCCGCGCCGGGGCGAGGGCTGGGCCGGGTCTGGGCCGCGCCGGGGCCAGGGCGAGGCCGGGTCTGGGCCGAGGCTGGGCCGGGGCGGGCGCGCGAGGGGGGCCAGCATCGACTGTCCCGATCAGAGCCCCTGGCCCGCGGTGCCGTCGGCCGGTGGATCGGGCAGACGGTGCAGCGCCAGCATCGCCGCCCGTCGCGCGCCGAGGGGTGCCGCGGTGCGAGACGCCGCGCTTGCGCCGGGGTCGCCAGGCGGTGTGGGCGAGCGCTGCGCCTGCCACGACCGTCGCGATGTGGGCAGCGAGGTGGCGCGCGCCGGCGTCGGGCAAGGCGATCCAGATGCCGCGGTTGCGGCCCTCGGTCTGGATGGTCCAGCCGCTCTTGGGTCGGATCGGCCGGGTCGAGCGGTCACCGTGGCGCTGGGCGATAGAGTCGATCCCGGGGTCGTAGACCGGCAGGCAGGCGGTCCAGCCGAGCCGCAGCAGCCGGGTGACCGGCGCGTCGCGGTTGATCACCGCCACGGCTGGGAACGCCGGCCCCGCAGGCTCGTCATCGTGGGGTCGCCCGGGCCTGGCTGGTGCACCGTTGCGGCGATGGGCCGCTGATCGGCCGGAGCGATCGGCGGTGTGTCGCACGCACCCTGGCACGCAGCCGCGTACGGCGCGAGCAACGCTTCGACGGACTGACATGCGGCTGCCGGTCGGCGGGGCGCGGCCCCCCCCCGCCGATCCTTACGCTTCCGCCTGTTCCATGGCGGCCAGCGTGGCGTCCCAGGGCAGCAGGATCGAGGCGTGGCGGTTCTTGAAATCGGTCGCAGGGCGCAGCGCCTCGAGCCCGTCGAACGGCGCACCCGGCGCACCGGCCCCCTGCTTCAGCATGGCATACAGCGCATCGCGCCCCGCCTGGATCTCGGCCCGTGTCCGACCCAGCACGGCGTGGCCCAGCACGCTGGCCGAGGACTGGCCCAGCGCGCAGGCCTTGACGTCCTGGCCGAAGCGGGCGATCCGGCCGCCGTCGACCGCAACGTCGACGGTGACGGTCGAGCCGCAGAGCGGCGAGCGGTTGGTCGCGCTGCCCTGCGGCGCGTCCAGCCGCTCGGCCAGCGGCAGGGTGGCCGCCAGGGCGAGAATGCGCTCGCTGTAGAGCTTCATCAGGTCTTGCGTGGCGGCGGTCATGGTCGCCCTCCTGGCATGGCTGGGCAGAGACATAGACGCCTCGGCCCGCGCTGCAAAGACACGGGTACCGGCGCGGGAGAGGACGCATGGCGGACCAGGACGAAAGCAAGGCGGCCGCCGGCGCTGGCAGGCCGGTCGCGCTGGCGCCCGAGACCATCAGGTGGAACGCCGACGGGCTGGTCCCGGCCATCGCCCAGGACCACCAGAACGGCGAGGTGCTGATGCTGGCCTGGATGAACGCCGCCAGCCTGGCCGAGACGCTGGCGACCGGCCGGGTCACCTACTGGTCGCGCTCGCGCCAGGCGTTCTGGCGCAAGGGCGAGACGTCGGGCCATGTCCAGCGGCTGGTCGAAGCCCGCATCGACTGCGACCGCGACTGCCTGTTGCTGCTGGTCGATCAGGCGGGCCCGGCCTGCCACACGAACCGGCGGAGCTGCTTCTACACCGCCGCGCGCGACGGGGTGGAGGTCGAAATCATGGCGCCCATCGCGTGACAGCGGCGCCGACCGGGCCGGTGGCGGGTGCGGGGCCAGGTCCGATGCCAGAAGCTGGGCCAGGGCGGGTGCCCGCGGTGCCCCGCTCGCCATGGCCGGGCGTTTCGACGCGGCCGATCCCTGGTGCAGCCCTGCCTTCCGGCCGCACCAAGCCCGGGTCGGTTTCGGGACAGGGGTAGGAGACCCCGCCACCGTCGGCGTTGCCGTGCCGATCGACGCGGCAGGCCGGGCGCGCCGGCACGTGGCGTTGGCTCGCAGCGCCGCGGCGTGTACCGAGGATGCACGCGCCGCAGCGGATCGGATCTCCCGGCCGCCCGCCTGCTGCCGCGCCTGCGTCGACGAGCGGGGGCCGAGAGGGGCGGGCGCGTTCTGCGGCGCCCGGATCAGCCGGCCAGGCGGGCCATCGCGTGGCGCTTTTTGCCAGCGGACAGGCGCACCGGCTGGGCCAGCGTGTCGGCGCCGATCATCTCGCCCGGGTTGTCGAGCGCGCGGTCGCCCAGGCGGGCGCCGCCGCCCTCGATCAAGCGCTTGGCCTCCTTGCCCGACCCGGCGAGCCCAGCGCGGACCATCAGCTGGGTGGCCGAGATCGGCAGCTCGCCCGCCGCCAGGTCCACGACCGGCAGGTCGGCGCCCATGCCCCCGCCGGCGAAGGTCTCGCGCGCCGTCTCGGCCGCCGCCTCGGCCGCGGCACGGCCGTGGGCCAGCGCCGTCGCCTCGGTCGCCAGCACCGCCTTGGCGTGGTTGATCTCGGCCCCGCCCAAGGCGCCCAGCCGCTCGCACTCCTCGACCGGCAGGTCGGTGAACAGCTTGAGGAACCGGCCGACATCGGCGTCCGTGGTGTTGCGCCAGAACTGCCAGAAATCGTACGCGCCCAGCATGTCGGCGTTCAGCCACACCGCCCCCTGCGCGGTCTTGCCCATCTTGCGCCCGTCCGAGGTGGTCAGCAGGGGCGTCGTCAGCCCGAACACCTCGGCCCGGTCGACCTTGTGGCAGAGATCGACGCCGTTGATGATGTTGCCCCACTGGTCCGAGCCGCCCATCTGCAGCGCGCAGCCCTCGCGCCGGTGGAGCTCGAGGAAGTCGTAGGCCTGCAGCAGCATGTAGTTGAACTCCAGGAACGTCAGCGGCTGCTCGCGGTCGAGCCGTCCCTTGACGCTCTCGAAGCTCATCATGCGGTTGATCGTGAAGTGGCGGCCGTAGTCGCGCAGGAAATCGATGTAGCTGAGCGTGTTCAGCCAGTCGGCATTGTTGGGCTGGATCGCGTTGCCGCCCTGCTCCTCGAACGCCAGGTACTTCGAGAACACGCCGCGGAGCGAGGCCATGTTCTCGGCGATCTTGGCGTCGGTCAGCAGCTGGCGGGCCTCGTCCTTGCCCGACGGGTCGCCGATGCGCGTAGTCCCGCCGCCCATCAGCACGATGGGCCGGTGCCCGGTCCGCTGCAGCCAGCGCAGCATCATGATGTTGACCAGGTGCCCGACGTGGAGCGAGGGCCCGGTGCAGTCGTAGCCGATGTAGGCCGACACGGTCCCGGCGCGGAGCCGCTTGTCCAGCCCCTCCAGATCGGTGCAGTCCTGCACGTAGCCGCGGGCCTGCAGGATGCGCAGGAAGTCGGCATGCGGCTGGTAGCTCATCGGCCCGGTCCTCTGGCTGATCCGGCGACTGGGGCGGCGGTGCGGTGCGTCCCGTCGCCGCCGGAGGCCATAGCCGCGGGGCGGCGGAAAGGGAAGGGATGGGCGACGCGGGCGCGGCGGAGGGTGCCGAGGCAGCCAGGGAAGCGGACGACAGGGTCACGGCTGCCCCGGCGGGCAGCTTCGTCTGGGCGCTCGGCCTGATGTCGGGCACGTCGCTGGACGGCATCGACGCGGCGCTGGTCGAGACCGACGGGATCACGATCCGCGCGACCGGTGCCTCGGCCTATGTGCCCTACGACGCGGGTGCGCTGAGGGCGCTGCCGGTGGTGATGCAGGCGCCGCTGGAGCACCGCGGACCGGGCGCCCCTGCCGCCGCGCGCCAGCGGTTGGCCGAGGCGGAAGGCGAGGTCACGCGCCTGCACGCCCGCGCCGCGGCCGGGCTGATCGCCGATGCGCCGGCTGGGCAGGCGCCCGCCGTCCTTGGCTTTCCCGGCCAGACGGTGGCGCACGCGCCCGAGCGGGCCTGGACCTGGCAGCTGGGCGATGGCGCGGCGCTGGCCCGCGCGCTGAACCGACCCGTCGTGTGGGACTTTCGGTCCGACGATATCGCAGCGGGGGGGCAGGGCGCGCCGCTGGCGCCGTTCTTCCACCATGCCGCGGTGCGGGGCGCGGTACTGCGTGCGGCCCAGGGCACGGGGCAGGGCACGGCGCAGGGCGCGGGGCAGGGCGCGGGGCGGGATGCGGGCCGGGACACCGAGCTGGCCGGCCCGGTCGCGGTGCTGAACATTGGCGGCGTGGCCAACGTCACCTGGGTCGATCCGTCGGTCGAGGACCCGGCCGCGCCCGGCGCGCTGGTCGCCTTCGACACGGGGCCCGGCAACGCGCTGGTCAACGACTGGATGCAGGCGCGCACCGGCCAGGCGCTGGACCGCAACGGCACCGCCGCGGCGCGTGGGGCGGCCGAGGGCGCCGCCCTCGTCGCGCGGTTCGAGACCAATTTCGTCGCCGACTTCCTGGCCCGCCCGGCGCCGAAGTCCTTGGACCGCAACGCCTTCAACACGCTGCCCGACCTCATCGCCGACGCGTCGGTCGAGGCCGGGGCCGCGGCGCTGACCCGGTTCACGGTGCACTGTGCGGCGGCAAGCCTGGCGCACCTGCCCGCCCCGCCGGTCCGTTGGCTGGTGTGCGGCGGCGGGCGGCACAACCCCACCATGATGCGCTGGCTGGCCGAGGCGCTGTCGGCCCCCGTCGATCCGGTCGAGACCGTCGGGCTGGACGGCGATATGCTCGAGGCCCAGGCCTTTGCCTACCTCGCCGTGCGCGTGCGCCGCGGCCTGCCGACCTCGGCCCCCGGCACGACGGGCGCGCGGGCGCCGGTCTCTGGGGGCCGGGTCGCCCGCCCGGGTTGAAGAAGCCCCTGCGTCAGCGCCGGCTGCCCGCCCAGCGGCCGCGCCATGCCCCGTGCGCGCCCAACAGCCCGATGGCCAGGATGAGCGCCAGCCCCGGCGCGGGCAGCGGCACGGGCGAGAACCCGTCCGTCGTCGTCGTCACCGTGTCGGCGAAGGTGAAGTTGCCGAAGAGGAAATTGCGCCCGTTCTCGCGGTTTGCGTTGCCCCCGACGCCCAGCGCCAGGGTGAAGCTCGACACTGTGCCCAGGTTCAGCCGCAGCGCAGCACCCGCCTGCTGGCCATTCAGCGCCGCCAGATCCCCCGTCACCGGGTTGGTGGCGTTGCTGTCCGTGGGGTTGGTGAACACCGCCCGCGCGGGATCGCTGAGATCGACGACGATGTTGGTGGGGTCGGACAGCGTATAGCTGGCCGGGCTCAGCAGCTCGACCCGCTCGCGCCCCGTGAAGTCGATGTCCAGCACGCTGATCTCGAGGTTCGAGACCGCGACCGGCGCCCCGGTCGCCGCGCTCTCCAGGCTGAAGGTCAGTTCGGTCCGGTTGCCGCCGAAGCTGCGCAGGTTCACCTGGAAGAGATCGGGCCCCAGCGAGATGTTGTTGGCGTTGTCCTCGACGCCGTTCGTGCGCTTGGAGGCGATGCCGTCCGAGGTCACCCGCAGGTTTGTCCCCGGCAGCACGCCACTGAACAGGAAGCTGTCGTCCGTCGCGTCGAACACCGCGTTTGAAAAGTCCAGCGTCGTCGCACTGCCCATCCCTGGCAGCGCGATCAGGGCGGCCAGCGCCGCCGTCGCAACCATCCGCATCACACAGTCCCCACGTGTAAACCACGTTGTCGGGGTGCGCGGGCGGTGGGGCCGAAGTGGGGCCGCCGCATGGTAGTGCAGCGGCGGGCCGGGGCGCTTTCGGGGCGGATGGCGTGCCGGTCGGCGGGGCGCCGGGTGGCTTTCGCGGCGGGATGCCTCGGGGCTCGCGCGGCGGGATGCCTGGGGGCTCGCGCGGCGGGATGCCTGGTGGCTCGCGCGGCGGAATGCCGGGCGGCTTTCGCGGTAGGGCGCCGGGTGGTCTTAGCGGTAAGGTGCCAGGTGGCTTTCGCGGTAGGGCGCCGGGTGGCTCCTGCGACGGGGCGTCGGGGGGCTCTCGCAGAGGGGCGCCGGGTGGCCTGTGCGGCGGGGCGTTTAGCGGCCGCCCTCGATCATGCGGGCGTGGACGTAGCCCTTCACGATGTCGATCATCTCGTCCATGCCGGTCTCGAAGAAGTGGTTGGCCTGGGGCACGGTCGTGTGGGTGATCGTGATGCCTTTCTGCTGTTTCAGCTTGGCGGCCAGCTTCTCGGTCTCGGACTGGGGCACGATCCGGTCCGCCTCGCCGTTGATGATCAGGCCGGACGAGGGGCAGGGAGCCAGGAACGAGAAATCGTACATGTTGGCCGGCGGGGCGACCGAGACGAAGCCGTTGATCTCGGGCCGGCGCATCAGCAGCTGCATGCCGATCCACGCGCCGAACGAGAAGCCCGCCACCCAACAGGCCGAGGCGTTGGGGTTCAGCGCCTGCAGGTAATCCAGCGCCGAGGCCGCGTCCGACAGCTCGCCAATGCCCTGATCGAACACGCCCTGGCTGCGCCCGACCCCGCGGAAGTTGAACCGCATCGCCGTGAAGCCCAGGTCGCGGAACGCATAGTGCAGGTTGTAGGCGACCGGGTTGTTCATCGTGCCGCCGAACTGCGGATGCGGGTGCAGGATCAGGGCGATCGGCGCATCGCGTTGCGGCGCGGGGTGGTAGCGGCCTTCGAGCCGGCCATCGGGGCCCGGAAAGATCACCTCGGGCATCGACACATGCTCCTTCCGTCCCGCCGGCGGGTACGCAGTGACGCGCCCTGCCCGCAAACCTTGACCGCGGTGCAAGGGCAACTTAGAAAAATTCTAAAGATCGCCAAGCAGAGCCGTCGGCGAGGGGCATGGGGTAGGGCGCAGGCGCAGCCTCGTCAACTCCGGCGGCACGCCAGCCCTTTGTGGTCGTCCGCATCGGGATAGGCGCCCTGCAGCGTATTGAAACGCGGCAGCGCCGACCCGACGGCGACAGGTGGCGCACCCGGGCGGGGCTGGCACGACCAGACCGCCGGGTGGGGCTGAGACGGGAGCGGACCGATGAAGCTGAGCACCCGGGGCCGATATGCCGTGACGGCGTTGGCCGACATCGCGCTGAACGGGGAGTCCGGCGCGGTCCCGCTGAACGACATTGCCGAGCGTCAGGGCATCTCGGTCGCTTATCTCGAGCAGCTCTTCGTGCGCCTGCGCCGCGGGGGACTGGTGACCTCGGTCCGCGGGCCCGGTGGCGGCTATCGCCTGGCACGCCCGGCCTCGGACATGCGCGTCTCGGAAGTGATGGCGGCGGTGGACGAGCGTCTCAACGCCATGGGCTGCGACGGCAAGTGGGAAAATGGCCAGGGCTGCGGCAAAAGCCGCGAGGCCTGTTTGACCCACGCGCTGTGGGAGCAGCTCTCGGCGCATGTGCACGTCTTCCTCAGCCGCGTGACCATCGCCGACGTGATTGCCGACCGGCTGATCCCGTGCCCTGCGGTGCCCGACTTCGGCGAGCTGCAGGACGCCGGCCGCGCGTGACCGGTCCTGGAGTGGCCGGACCCGGCGGCGCCGGGTCTGGAAGCGATGGACCTGGGGGCGCTGGGCCTGGAGCACGTCGCCTCGGCGCCAAGGGTCTGGACGGGCGGCGGGTGTACCTGGACTGGAACGCATCGGCACCGCTGCGGCCCGAGGCGCGCGACGCGATGCTGGGGGCCATGGCGGTCGCCGGCAACCCCTCCAGCGTGCACGCCGAGGGGCGCCAGGCCCGGGCGTTGATCGAGACGGCGCGCGCGCAGGTGGCCGCCCTGGTCGGCGCCCGGCCCGGCGAGGTGGTGTTCACCTCTGGCGCGACCGAAGCGGCGCACCTGGTGATGCGCGGCCCATGGGACTGCATCGCGCTGAACGAGACCGAGCACGATGCCGTGCATGCGGCGGCGATGGCAGCGTCCTGTCCGACGCTGGGCTTTTTGGGCGCGGCGATGGCGCTGGACGAGCCCGTCTTCGGCTTTCGCGCGGGCGACGGCGCGCCGCTCGACGACGCGGCCCAGGCCGTCTGGTACGACGCGCGCCGCCCGCTGGTCTGTCTGCAGGACGCCAACAGCGAGACCGGTGTGATGCCGCGGGTCGAGCGCACCTGCATCGATGCCGGCCCGACCGGGCCGTTGGGGGCCGCACCGGGGGCGACCCTAGGGGCGACCCTGGGGGCGACCCTGGGGGCGGCCCCGGAAGCGACCGCGGGGGCGGCGCTCTGGTTGCGCGACGCGACCCAGGTGGCGGGCAAGGCCGTGCCCGACGCGACCGGGCGCCTGCGCCCCGCGGCAGAGCATTGCGCCGACGGGCGCGCCTTCTCGATCCTCAGCGCGCACAAGCTGGGCGGCCCGCGCGGGGTCGGGGCGCTGGTGGTGCGCGAAGGCGTGGATCTGCTGCCGCCGCAGCCCGGCGGCGGACAGGAGATGGGCCGCCGTTCGGGCACCGAGAATGTGATCGGGATCGCGGGTTTCGGCGCGGCCGCCGCTGCGGCACTGGCCGAGGCCGGGACAGGCTTGTGGGATCGCGTCCGCCACCTTAGAAATATTCTAGAAAGCCATCTTGAAGACGTCGCCCCAGACCTCATCATCATAGGGCGCAAGGCGGAACGGTTGCCGAACACGACCTGCCTTTCCGTCCCGGGGTGGAAGGGCGAGACGCAGGTGATGCAGCTCGATCTCGCCGGGTTTGCCGTGAGCGCGGGCGCCGCCTGCTCGAGCGGCAAGGTGCGCGCCAGCCGCGTGCTGCACGCCATGGGCTACGACGCCGCCGCGGCGTCGAGCGCGATCCGGGTCAGCCTTGGCCCTACGACGGAGGCTGCCGAGGTCGAGGCGTTCGCCG
>JBCCMW010000143.1:0-9270 GCA_039026175.1 Pseudomonadota bacterium | reverse complement strand
CCCGCCGCCGCCGGGCCCGCGCAGGTACCCCGCGGCGGCCCCGGCCGGCGCCGCTCACCCGACACCCGGCGCCCGACCCCGCCTGCGGAGATCGCGATGGACGACGACAAGACCGCTCTGCGCCGCGGCGATTTCTGGACCGCGCTGTTCCTGATCGCTGCGGCGCTGTTCTTCCTGGCCCGCACCGCGATGCTGCCGCTGTTCGAAGTCAGCGCCGCGGGGGTCGAGGGGCGGTGGTATAACTCGGCCGCGCTGGTGCCGTTCCTGGTGTTCGGCGCGCTGCTGGCGCTGGGCGTGGCGCTGTTGGCGATCGCGGTGCGCGAGGGCGGTTGGCCCGAGGACCTGCCCCGCCCGCGCATCGATGCCGGCAGCCTGCGCATCCTCGGCGTCTCGGCCATCGTGATCGCCTACGTGGTGGCGCTGGTGCCGCGGGTCGATTTCGTGCTGGCCAGCGCGCTGGCGATGATGGCGCTGGTCGTGGGCTTCCACCAGGAGCGCGCGCGGCCCATGGCGCTGGCGCTGGTCGCGGTGCTGCTGCCCGCGCTCTATGCCCTGGTCGCGCACTTCCCGGCGGCCGAATGGCAGGCGCCGCACGACGACGATTGGGTGACGCTGGCCGCGTTCCTGGCGCTCACCGTCCTGGGCCTGGCCGAAGCGCGGCTGGCCGTGGGCCGGCTCGACCGGGTGCTGATCGCAGCGCCAGCGATGGCGCTGGCGATCCCGCTGTTCCTGGTCTGTGCCATGGCCTTCGGGTTCCGCCAGAACGTGCCCAACAGCGGCGGGCTGATCTTCTCGCAGATCCAGTACCACTATTACGTCACGCTCCGCCCGCTGTGGTCGGGGGGCTGAGCGATGGACGGCGTGCTGGCCAGCGTGGCGCTGTTCGCCGATGCCCTGGTGGCGCTGGCGACCGACCCGATCACCTATGTCTACCTGATCGCCTCGGTCTCGCTCGGCATCGTGTTTGGCGCGCTGCCGGGGCTGACGGCGACGCTGGCGGTGACGATCCTGAGCGGGTTCTTCGGCAACAAGTTCCCGGTCGAGCAGTCGCTGATCGCGCTGATCGGCGCCTATGTGGGCGCGATCTACGGCGGGTCTTACCCCTCGATCCTGCTCAACATCCCGGGCACGGCCGCGGCGGCCGCGACGGCGATGGACGGCTATCCGCTGACGCGCCACGGGCGCGGCGGCCAGGCGCTGGGGCTGACTACCACCGCCTCGTTCCTGGGCACGCTGGTAGGGGCGGTCTGTCTGCTGGCCTTCGTCTGGGTGCTGCTGTTGCTGGCGCGCCAGATCGCCAGCCCCGAGAAGGCGCTGCTGGCGCTGTTCGGCATCCTGGTATCCGGCACGCTGATGAGCCGGGATCTGGTGATCAAGGGCTGGATCGCGGGGCTGGTGGGTCTGGCGATGGCGATGGTCGGGCTGGACCCGATCCTGTCCGAGGACCGGTTCACCTTTGGGTGGTCCTACCTGTTGTCGGGCTTCCAGGTGGTGCCGGTGCTGATGGGCGCCTTTGCGATCCCGCAGATCCTGGACGGGCTCCGCAGCGGCCCCGTCTCGGGCGTCCTGCCGCAGGTCGGGCGCATCGTCCCGGGGCTTGGCGCGCTGGGCGTCCACGGCGGCACGGCCGTCCGTTCGGGCGCCATCGGCGTGGGAATCGGCGCGCTGCCCGGCGTGGGCGAGGATGTCGCGGGCTGGGTGTCCTATGGCGTGGGCAAGAACCTGTCGCGCGAGCCGGATCGCTTCGGCAAGGGCTCATTCGAGGGGCTGTTGTCGTCCGAGACGGCCAACAACGCCTGTATCGGCGGCGCGATGATCCCGCTGTTGGTGCTGGGCATCCCGGGCTCGCCGCCCGCCGCGGCGCTGCTGGGCGCGCTGATGATCAACAACGTGACGCCGGGGCCCACCATCGACCCTGCGCTGGTGATGCGGATCGTGGCGATCCTGGTGATGGCGTCGCTGGCGATGCTGGTGCTGGGCCTGATGTTCGCCCGGGTCTTTGTGTCGGTGCTGCGGCTGCCGCAGACGGTGTTCCTGCCGGTGATCCTGGTGCTGACGACCATCGGCTCGTTCTCGGTCGGCGGCGGGGTCAACGATCTCTACATCATGGTGGTGATCGGCCTGGTCGCCTATGCCGCGGGCAAGGCGCACTATCCCATCGCGCCGTTGGTGATCGGCGTGATCCTGGGCGGGCTGTTCGACGAGAGCCTGCGCCGCGCACTACTGGTCTCGGACGGCTCGCTCTCGATGTTCGTCACGCGCCCGGTCTCGGCCGTGCTGGTGGCGCTGATCCTGGCGCTGGTGCTGTCGCAGGTGCCGGCGGTGCGCCGTGCCGGCGCCCGGCTGGTGCCGAAACGGTCCTGATGCGGGAGGTCCGATGTACTGTGTGACCGTCGATTTCACCATCAAGCCCGGCGCGATGGAGGCGTTCCTGCCCCGCATGCGTCAGCAGCGCGACGACAGCCTGACCTTGGAGGAAGGATGCACTGCGTTCGAGATCTGGACGGCCGAGGCGCATCCCGACCGCGTGTTCCTGTACGAGATCTACACCTCGGCCGATGCGTTCGAGGATCACCTGGCCTCGGACCATTTCCACAGCTTCGCGGTCGCGGTGGAGCGGCTGGTCGAGGCCCGAGTGCTGTGCCGATGGGAGAAGCTCGTGTGACGACCGCGACCGTGCGCCGGCGCCAACCGGAAACGGAATGGGCGCGATGAGCGAGGGCGTCTGGGAGGTTTACGCGCTGCGCTATGCCACCCGCGTGGACCGGGTGCGCGCCGACAGTTTCCTGTTCGACGACCATGCCACCCCCGATCCGATCGACTATTACCTGTGGCTGCTGCGCTCGGGCGGGCGCAGCATCGTGGTGGACACCGGCTACGATGCCGACGAGGGCGCGCGCCGCGGCCGGCCCATCATCCGCGACCCCGGCGCCTGCCTCGTCGATCTGGGCGTGGATCCCGAGACGGTGGAGACGGTGATCGTCACCCACCTGCACTACGACCATGCCGGCGCGCTGTTTCGCTTTCCGAACGCGCGGTTCCATCTGCAGGCGGCCGAGATGGCCTATGCCACAGGGCCCTGCATGTGCCACGCGGCGCTGAACCACCCGTTCACAGCCGAGCACGTGTGCCAGATGGTGCGCCACGTCTTTTCCGGCCGCGTCACGTTCCACGAAGGCGACGGACACGTGGCGCCCGGTGTCGAGGTTGCGGCCATCGGCGGCCATTCGCGCGGGCTGCAGGCGGTGCGGGTGCTGACGGCGCGGGGCTGGATGGTGCTCGCCTCGGACGCCGCGCACTTCTACGAAAACTGGGTGGGCGGCAAGCTGTTTCCGATCGTGGTGGATGTCGAGGCGATGGTGCGCGGCTTTGCCCGTCTCGGCGTGCTGGCCGGCGACCGCACGCTGGTGGTGCCGGGCCACGACCCGCTGGTGCGCCGCTTCTATCCGATGGTGGCCGGCACGGCCGAGGGCGCCTCGGTCCACCGGCTGGACGTGGAGCCCGACGCGGCACTCGCCGCGCACCTGGACCGCGTGACGCGCTGAACCCGGGCCTTGCGACGATGGGCAAAGACGCCCCCTCCGCAGCGGGCGCGGCATAGGCTATCAAGCGGCATGCTCTCGATCCTGGCCCAGCGCACCTATCGCCATCTGTTCGCCGCACAGCTGCTCTCGCTGCTGGGCACGGGGCTGATGACGGTGGCGCTGGGCCTGCTGGCCTACGATCTGGCCGGAGAGGACGCCGGCGCCGTGCTGGGCACCGCGCTCGCCATCAAGATGGTCGCCTACGTCGGCGTGGCCCCCGTCGCCCAGGCGTTCGCCGACCGGGTGCCGCGACGCACGATGCTGGTCGGGCTGGACCTGGTGCGCGCTGCCGCAGCGCTCGCGCTGCCCTTGGTCACCGAGGTGTGGCAGATTTATGTGCTGATCTTCGCCCTGCAGGCGGCCTCGGCCGGGTTCACGCCCACCTTCCAGGCGACGCTGCCCGACGTGCTACCCGACGAGGCCGACTACACCCGGGCGCTGTCGCTCTCGCGCTTGGCCTACGAGGTCGAGAACCTGAGCTCGCCGATGCTGGCGGCAGCGCTGCTGACGGTTGTCGGTTACCACGATCTGTTCGCGGGCACGGTGCTGGGGTTTCTCGCCTCGGCCGCGCTGGTGCTGAGCGTCACGCTGCCGGCGGCGGCGCGGGGGCCGCGGCGGGGGATCTGGGCACGCACCACGCGGGGGCTTCGGATCTATCTGGCGACGCCGCGGCTGCGGGGGCTGCTGGCGGTGGCGCTGGCCATCGCCTCGGCCAGCGCGATGGTGCTGGTCAACACCGTGGTCATCGTGCAGGGCGCGCCCGCGCACGGCGGCATGGGGATGGGCGAGACGGCCGTCGCCTGGGCGCTGGCGGCATTCGGCGGTGGCTCGATGCTGGCCGCGATGGCGCTGCCCCGCCTGCTGGAGCGGTTACACGACCGGCCCGTGGTGCTGGGCGGTGCGGCGATCCTGGTGCTTGCGACCGGCGCAGGCACGCTGGTCGGCGGGTCCTATGCGCTGCTGCTGGCGCTGTGGATGGCGCTCGGCGTCGGCTACAGCATGGCGCAGACACCGGCGGGCCGGCTGTTGCGCCGCTCCGCCCACCCCGAGGACCGCCCGGCAGTGTTCGCCGCGCAATTCGCGCTCAGCCATGCCTGCTGGCTGGTCTGCTATCCGCTGGCGGGCTGGTTCGGCGCAGGCCAGGAGATGCAAGCCTCGTTCCTGCTGATGGCGGCGATCGGTCTGGCGGGTGTGGTGCTGGCGCTGGGTCTGTGGCCGGCCGAGGACCCGGGCGAGATCGCCCACGACCATCCCGACCTGCCGCCCGATCACCCCCACCTGCGCGAACATGCGGCCACGGGGCGCCATCGCCACCCGTTTATCGTGGACGACCTGCACACGCGCTGGGGGAACCCTTGATCGGCTGGCCCGCAGGATCGACCCCGCCGAGTGTTCGGCGGCGGAGCGCTCGCTATCACGCGGCCCGACGGCGGCCGACGCCGTTCGCGGGACCGGCGCGTGGCAGCGGGTATCGGCCGCTGTCGGTCCCGGCGCGGCGCCACCTTGGCGAGCGACAGGCGATAGCAGCGCCGTGCAGTAGCCGACGCTCTGCGCCGATGACGGCGGCGCCAGCCACTGGGGCGCGGTCGCGGTCGCGCTGGCCGAGCGCCGCTGCGCCCCGCCGGCCAGGTGTATCGAGGTCTCGGCCGCCGAGCCGGCAACACGGGTGCCGTTCCTGCATGAGCGCCGGCTGGGACGGGCCGATCCGCCTGACCCCAGTGGCGCAGACGCTGATCTGCCCGACCACCCGGCTCTCGTAGGTTGGCGAGGCGGGATGGGAACCGAGCGGCGCGGCCGACCGGGTCCGCTCGCTCGACGACGCGTCTCACACGGCGGGGGCGCAACCGGCCGGGACCTTCGCGCTGGCCTCGATGCGGATCGAGGAGCGCTTTCTCGTCTTTCGCCACGATCTCGACACCGACCTTGCGCCCCTGGACGCGGGGTTGGGCTTTGCCGTGGCTTGGAACAGCGGCTTTGTTCGGTGCGAAGCGTTGGCGCGGCCTTTTGCCTGTGCCTGCCAGACCCGCACCGCCGCGGGTGTCGCTGGGCTGGACGGTGCTGCTGATCCGCCGGCCGTGGCGGCCGCGGGACCGGGATCTTCTGAAACCGCGGCTGCAGCGCGACCCGACGCCCACAGGCGCAACGGTTCGGGCGCGAGGCTGGCCGCGAGGACCGGCGCGGATGTCCTTGATCGCCGCGCTCTCGACAGGCGACCACACCGGGCCGGGGATCCGTCCAGGGCGCCGCCACGACCGGCCGACCGGCCGGTATCGACCGTGCACGCGCCGCCGCGGCGGCGCCCGCGGTCAACTTGCCCGCGCGCGGATCTGCCGGTTCCCCGGCAGCTCGATGTTGATCTCCAGCGTCGAAAGATCGTCGTCGCGCTCGATCTTGATGGCGACCTTGTCGCCCGCGACCTTCATATGCTTCTCGATCGCGGCCATGATATCGCGCTGCAGCAGCGGCAGCGCCTCGGGGTTGGCCATGCTGGTGCGCTCGTGGACCAGCAGCGCCTTCAGCCGGTCCTTGGCCGTTTCGGCGGCCGTGGCGGGGCGGGATCTGCGGAAGAAGCTGAACATGGCTCAGGCCGTCCGTCCGAGCAGGCGGGAGAACAGCCCCACCTTGTTGGCCTCGACGCGCATCTCGATCTGCTCGCCCTCCAGGCGCCGGATGGCGTCTTGATAGGCGCGCGCCGCCGGCGACTTTTCCTCGAACACCACCGGCGAGCCCAGGTTCGACGCGCGCAGTACCGCCGGGCTCTCGGGGATGATGCCCAGCAGCGGGATCGAGAGGATCTCCTCGACGTCCTGGATGCGCATCATCTCGCCACGCTGGACGCGCGCCTCGTCGTAGCGGGTCAGCAGCAGGTGGGCTTTGACGCTGCCCTCGCCAACCTCGGCCTTGCGCGTCTTGCTCGACAGCAGCCCCAGCACCCGGTCGCTGTCGCGCACCGACGACACCTCGGGGTTGGTCACCACCACGGCCTCGTCGGCGTAGTACATCGCCAGATGCGCGCCGCGCTCGATCCCCGCGGGACTGTCGCACAGCACGTAGTCGAACTGCTCGCCCAGTTCGTTGAGTACCTTTTCGACACCGTCCTGGGTGAGCGCGTCCTTGTCGCGGGTCTGCGAGGCGGCGAGCACATAGAGGTTGTCCAGCCGGCGGTCCTTGATCAGCGCCTGCTTCAGCTTCGCCTCGCCGTGGATCACGTTGATAAAGTCGAACACCACGCGGCGCTCGCAGCCCATGATCACATCCAGATTGCGCAGGCCCACGTCGAAGTCGATCACAACCGTCTTGTGGCCTTTCATGGCCAACCCCGCGCCCAGGGCGGCCGTGGTCGTCGTCTTGCCGACGCCGCCCTTGCCGGACGTCACTACGATGATCTTGGCCAACGGATTGCCTCTTTCTGTGGTGGTTTATCGGAGCGGCTGGATGCGAAGCGTCTCGGCCTCGAGAAAGGCGTGGACGCGCTGCTTGGCCACGGCGGGATCGAACGTCTCGGACGTCTTGTAGAGGCCGGCGATAGCGATGAGTTCGGCCTCGAGGCTGAGGCAGAAGATCCGTGCGTTCGTGTCGCCGCCCACCCCCGCCAGGGCGCGGCCGCGCAGCGCGCCATAGACGTGGATATGCCCCGGCGCGATCAGCTCGGCGCCCGAGCTCACGGACGCGAGGACGACGAGATCGCCCGTCTCGGCCACGATGCACTGGCCCGACCGGACAGGCTCGGTGATCAGCAGGCTGGCGCCCGCCGGCGCGGGCACGGGGTCTGGCACCGCGACAGGGCGGCTGGGCCGCGGCCGGGCCGGCGCGCGGTCCAGCGGCGCGTCGGTGCCGGGCTTTAGCGCGATCAGCCCGTGCGCGGCGGCGGCGGCGGCCTGCGCATCTGTCGCATTCTGGACGCCGACCGGCGACAGCCGCCGCGCCTTGAGCAGCCCGAGGAGGGCCGCCATACCGTCGGCGTTGTCCAGCGCCCCAGCGCCGCCGAGGTCGATGACCAGCGGCGCGTCGGCGAAGAAACGCGGAGACTGCTGCACGGCCGTGTCGAGCGCCGCCTCGAAGGCGGCGTCGGGTGGCCCGGACAACGGGACGACGACCGCCGTCAAGAACCGTCCCCGGATCTGGAGCGGCTGCACGACGGCCGCAGGGGCGTCGCCAGGAGCGCACAGCTCCGCCGCGCCCATAGGAGCACTGGATGATCGCACGATCGCCTGCCTCGTTGCCCCGACTTTGTGTCGGGTATCATTGCCGATAGGCTAACGCATCGCGGATGAGTCGCCAAGTTCCCGTGCCTGCTCGGTAGCGGCCCACAACATATGGTAGCCAACCGGTCCCCTGACGACTGGGGATGCTCAGGTCTTGCGCCAGCGGCGACCGCGCACCCGGGCGGTCCAGACGGCCGTCCCGGCGGAACCGCGCCCGATTGTACCTTCTGCACGCCCGCGCGGGCCGAGGCCATACGCTACCGGACGGCGCACCGAGCAGCAGCCAATCGTCGGACAGCCGCCACAACCTGGGGACCTCGCCGAAACGGCTGCGGCACCCCCGCAAGAACCGCACCGCGTAGCGATCGCCGCTTGTCTTGACGACACCGATGATCTCGCTGCGGCAATCGTCCTGCATCGTCCGGGCAGCACGATCGGGCGTCAGACCAAGATAGCTGACACGGCAACGGTCCCGCCGAGCGAGGCCAGCGGCGGCTGAGATGCAAGCGGCTCAGGCCAAGCAGGGCGCGATCACCAAGCAGGCCAGGTCCGGGTTCATGAAGGCGCGCCGCCCGAAGAACCTCTTCTCCTGATCGAATGCGGGAGCGGCGGCGAGCGCTGCTCGCTGATCAACGCCAACCGGATCGGCTGCTCGGCCACGCGCAACCAGGGCAGCTGCGACAACCGGCTGACCATCCGCCGCACCTATCTCAAAGAGGATTTTCTGGGAGCGTTGCAAGGCCAGGTGATGGACCCAGCGCTGACGGACGTCTGCTGCAAGGACTACACGGCCCCCTCAATCGTTTGCGACGGGGCCGCATCGATGCGACCTCGAGCCACCGAAAGGCGCTTGCCAAACTCCACCGCGTGCGGGTCAGCGTGGGCGAGGCGATTAAGGAAGGCATGCCGGAAGGGATGGTTCGTGATGATACGCGGCGAAAGGCCGCGCGTACCGAGATCCGGAGGCGCGCACTCGACGAGTTGGAAAAGCTTGCGCCGATCCTGCAGCCCGCCATGGCGAAGATATGAGCGCAGGAAGTGCGCCGCTTGATCGAGACGCTGAACGATGAAGCGCACCGCGACGATGCCGCGGGGCCTATCCAGACCCTCATCGACCGGATCGTGCTAACGCCGGATGCGCCCGGCGCCCGACTGGCCGTGGATCTTAGGGCCAACCTTGCGGACACCCTCGTGATCACCGCCCTGGGCACGCGAGGGGCCACAGTAGTGGCAGCCAAGTCCTTGGCGAGCCTCACGTAACAGCTTCCGGAGAGCGGTGCTGCTGGCGACATACGGATAGGTGGTCGCAGTGAGCCGCGGCCGACGCTCCCGGCGAGCGGCCCAAGAGCGAAAGCGTTCGCGGCGGGGCCGGCGGAGGCTTTGCAAGGAGTGGTGGTTGCGGGGGCAGGATTTGAACCTGCGACCTTCAGGTTATGAGCCTGACGAGCTACCGGGCTGCTCCACCCCGCGGGGTGTGTTTG
>JBCCMW010000142.1:0-9284 GCA_039026175.1 Pseudomonadota bacterium | reverse complement strand
GGGGATATCGTCGCCGGCCGATCCCGTCGCCCCAAGCCTGGCCGACGCGGATACGCGCGGCACCCGCGGTCGCTCCGGCGCGGTTGGGCCGGCCCGGGCGCACGGCCCTGGCGCACGGCCCCGGCGCGACCATGGCTCGGGCACTGTTACCTGGGGCGGGGCGCCCCCGGCTCGGCCTGCGCGGACCGCAGAGTGCGTGCTCGCGGCCGGGCGCTCTCTCTGCGGTGGCTCCCTCGACGGCGCGGCGGCCGTGCGGGGCATCGCCGACTGACCATCCCACAGCGCTGGGCAGTGCGGTTGCGGCCGGGCGTCGTGCCCAGCGCCGCGCTGCCGGGCAAGGATCCGCCCCGGGCCGGTCCCGGGGCGCCACGCGGTGCGCGCCGGTCGCGCGGGCGCGGCCCGCTGCGCGGCGCTGCCGGCCGCGGCGCGCGCGCGATGGTGCGCGACACCGCCTCGGCCACCAGCGCGGTGTGGCTGTGGTGCGGCATGTGCCCCGCCCCCGGGATCAGCACCGGCTCGCCGCACGGCAGCCGCGCCGCCAGCGGCACCGCGTGCACGGCCGCCGGCAGCACGCGGTCGTCGGTGCCGTGGATCACCGCGGCCGGCATCGTCAGCGTGGCATAGCGCGGCACCATGTCGACCAGCTGCGGGTGCAGCGACGCGATCTGCCGCGCATTCAGCCGGAAGGTCGACGGTCGCAGCGCCAGGTCCACGCCGCCGAGCGCCCGATAGGCCGGCGGCACCGGGTCGGGATGGAACACAGCCTCCAGCGCCGCGCCGATGCGCCGGCTGCCGGCAAAGCGCGCCGCCTGCGCGAGCGCGGCGCCCAGCAACGGCGCCGCGGTCAGCCGGTACTGCCAGTCCAGCGTCCCGCCCCAGTCCATGCTCGCCGCCGAGATCAGGCTCAGCGTCGCCACCTCCTCGCGGTGGTTCAGCGCCCAGGCCAGCGCGACCGCACCCCCATAGCTGTGGCCGACCAGGTGCACCCGGCGGTGGCCGAGGCGGCGCATCGCCGCGCGAAGCGCCCGGACCTGCCCGCCCAGCGAAGCGGCCCTGAGCACGCTGTCCGAATGGCCGAAGCCCGGCCGGTCGACCGCGATCACCCGATGACGCCGCGCCAGCGCCGGCACCAGCGTCATTGCCATGTCGCGCAGGTTGCCGCTGCCGCCGTGGAGCATCAGCACCGGCAGACCGCCTGGTTGGCCGGCGTCCAGACAGTCCTCCGCCATGCCGTGCGGGCCGCCCGGCGCTGCGGCCAGGAACGCCGCCCGCCCGCGCCGTCGCGCAGCCGCCGTGCGCGCGCTCCGCCGCATGTCGCCCGCGCCGTCGCCCTCGCGCCTGCCCTGGATCCGCCCCTCGCCCGGCGCCTCGCCCCAGCTCTCGCCCCTGATCTCGCCCCTGATCTCGCCCCGGGTCTCACCCCGATCCCGGCCTTCGCAGCCAGCCTTGCCCTGGGGCATGGAGCCGATCGGTTCGCCGAGCAGCAGTGGCGTCGCCGCTGTCGTCGGCCGCTCCGACGGCCCGTCGGCCAGAAAATGCATCCGGCCGCCCTCGACCGGCACGATGCCGCCCAACGCCGGGTGGCGCCCGCCGGCCGGGTCGATCAGCCGCTGCCAGAGCGTGCTCTCCCGCATGCCATGTCCTTTGTTCTGGGGCTTCGAGCATAGGCGCCGTGGCGCGCGCCACAATGCGATCTTACCGCTGGAAGCACCTTTCCGGTGTAGACGATGGTGCTAGGCTCGGTGGCGAATTCGTACGAGAAGGTTCGACAGGTAGGTCAAAATAACTTACCTTATCGGTACCGACCGTTCTGAAGGAGCCCGTCGATGGAGTTGCGCGACGTCCGCCTTGCCGACCGCTACGACCTCGCCCGCTCGCCGGTTCTGCTGTCCGGCACGCAAGCCCTGGTCCGCGCCTGCCTGATGCAGCGCGCACGCGACCGGGCGGCGGGCGCCGACACGGCCGGCTATGTCACCGGCTATCGAGGCTCGCCGCTGGGTGCGGTTGACGGCACCTTCCTGGCCGCGCGCCCGGCGCTCGAGGCCGCCCCCGTCCGCTTCGAGGCGGGCCTCAACGAGGACCTGGCCGCCACCGCGCTCTGGGGGTCGCAGCAGGCGGGCCTGCGCGGCGAGGGCCGGCACCAGGGGGTCTTCGGTCTCTGGTACGGCAAGGGGCCGGGCGTCGACCGCTCGGGCGACGTGTTCCGCCACGCCAACCTGGCCGGCACCGCCCCCCTGGGCGGCGTGCTGGCGGCGATGGGCGACGACCACACCTGCGAAAGCTCGACCACCTGCCACCAGTCCGATTTCGCGATGATGGACGCGATGATCCCGGTGCTCTCGCCCGCCGGGGTGCAGGATCTGGTCGACATGATGCTGATGGGCTGGGCGCTCAGCCGTTCGGCCGGCACCTGGGTCGGCATCAAGGCGATGAAGGACACGATCGAGGCGACCGGCGTGGTCGACGGCGACCCGCACCGGTTGGCGATCGCGCTGCCCGGCGACCTGGGCGCGTTCGACCCGCGCGTGCACATCCGCCTCGGCGACACGCCCCAGGAACAGGAAGCCCGGCTGCACGGCGAGAAGCTGCCGCTGGCGCAGCGCTTCGCGGCGCTGAACCGGCTGAACCGCCCGGTCTGGAACGGGCGGGGCGAGCGCATCGGCCTGGTCGCCGCGGGCAAGAGCTGGCTGGACCTCGAAAGCGCGCTCGGCCTGCTGGGGATCGACGCGCACGCGGCCGAGCGGCTGGGGATCGCGACCTTCAAGGTCGGCATGACCTGGCCCCTGGCGCCCGATCCGCTGGTCGACTGGGCCGCGGGGCTCGAGCGCGTTGTGGTGGTCGAGGAGAAGCGTGCCATCGTCGAGACGCAGCTTCGCGACCTGCTGTTCGACCGCACCGCCCGCCCCGCCGTGTTCGGCCGCCGCGGCCCCGGCGGCGCCGCGCTGTACCGCGAGACGCTGGATCTGGACGCCGCCATGGTGGCCGAGGGGCTGGCCGCCGTGCTGGCCGACGCCGGGATCCACCATCCGCCGATGGACCGCGGCCGCGCGCGGCTCCGCGCGCTCAAGGTGACCGAGCCGCCCATCGCCGTGCGCCAGCCGTGGTTCTGCGCGGGCTGCCCGCACTCGACCTCGACCCGGGTGCCGGAGGGCGCGCGCGCCTACGCGGGCATCGGCTGCCACTACATGGTGCAGTGGATGGACCGCGAGACCGAGGGCTTTACCCACATGGGCGGCGAGGGCGCCAACTGGATCGGCGAGGCGCCGTTCTCGACCCGCCCCCACGTGTTCCAAAACCTGGGCGACGGGACCTACAACCACTCGGGCCTGATGGCGATCCGCGCGGCCGTATCGGCGGGCACCAACATCACCTTCAAGATCCTCTACAACGACGCCGTCGCGATGACCGGCGGGCAGACGCACGAGGGGCACCTGACCCCCCACCGCATCGCCGCCGAACTGATCGCCGCAGGCGTGCGCCGGGTCGACTGTGTCTATGACCCGGCCGAGGGCGTGCCCGAGATGCCCGCCGGCGTCGCGCTGGCCCCCCGCGCCGAGCTTGACCGCGTGCAGCGCGCCATCGCCCAGGTCCCGGGGACCACCGCCATCGTCTATGTGCAGACCTGCGCGACCGAGAAGAAGCGCCGCCGCAAGCGCGGTGCCTTCCCCGAGGCGCCGGCCCGCGTCTTCATCAACAGCGATGTTTGCGAGGGCTGCGGCGACTGCGGCGTACAGTCCAACTGCGTCGCCGTTTTGCCCATGGACACCCCGCTCGGCCGCAAGCGCCAGATCGACCAGTCCGCCTGTACCCAGGATACGAGCTGTCTGAGCGGCTTCTGCCCCAGCTTCGTGACGGTCGAGGGTGCGCGCCCCCGCGCCAAGGCGGGCAACGGCTTTCAGGTGCCCGAGCTGCCCGAGCCCGCCCTGCCGGCGCTGGAGCGGCCGTGGAACCTGCTGATCACCGGCATCGGCGGGACGGGCGTGGTGACGGTGGGCGCGCTGATCTCGATGGCCGCCCATCTGGAGGGGCGCGGCGCGTCCGAGATGCAGATGGCGGGGCTGGCGCAGAAGGGCGGCGCGGTCGCGATCCACTGCCGCCTGGCGCCCAGCCCCGCCGACATCCACGCCGTGCGCCTGGCGACGGGCGAGGCCGATGCGCTGATCGGCGGCGACCTGGTCGTCGCAGCCAGCCCCAAGGTGCTGTCGCTGACCGCCGGCGGACGCACCCGCGCGGTCTGCTCGACCGAGGAGGTCGTGTCTGGCCAGTTCACCGTGGACCGCGAATTCCGGGTGCCCGGCGGGCGGCTGCGCGATGCGCTGTCGGCCCGGCTGGGCGCGGACGCGCTGGCCATGGTCGATGCGGTGGGCCTGGCGCGCGCCGTCCTCGGCAACGCGATCTACGCCAACGTGCTGCTGCTGGGGGCGGCCTGGCAGGCGGGGCTGGTGCCGCTCAGCCTGGAGGCGCTGCAGCGGGCGATCGAGCTCAACGGGGCGGGGGTCGAGGGCAACAAGCGCGCCTTCGCGCTCGGCCGTCTGGCCGTCGCCGACCCGGCTGCCGCGGCCGCGGCAGAGGGCGGTGCCGAGGCCGAGGCGCCGGTCGATCCGGTCGCGCACCGGGTCGCGCACCTGACCGCCTACCAGGGCCCGGCGCTGGCCCGGCGCTACCGCGCCGGCGTTACCCGGGCCGAGGCGGCGGAACAGGCCGCCGGCGTCGAGGGTTTCGCCGAAGCCGTGGCCGAGGGCTACCACAAGCTCCTGGCCTACAAGGACGAGTACGAGGTCGCGCGCCTGCACCACCAGACGACCGCGGCCGCCATCGCCGAGGCGTTCGAGGGCGTCGAGGACGGCACCGCCCCGCGCCTGCGCTTCCACCTGGCCCCGCCGATGCTGCCGGGGCGCGACGCCAACGGGCGGCCGAAAAAGCGCGCCTTCGGGCCCTGGATGATGCGGGTGTTCGGCCTGCTCCGCCACGGCAAGCTGCTGCGCGGCACCGTCCTGGACCCGTTCGGCCACACGGCCGAGCGGCGCATGGAACGCGCCCTGATCGCCGAGTACGAGGCCGGGCTGAAGCGCTGGACCGAGACGCTGTCGCCCGCCACCGCGCCCACCGCCACGGCGCTGGCCCGCCTGCCGCTGGAGATCCGCGGCTTCGGCCCGGTCAAGGCCAAGGCCGCCGCGGAAGCGGCTGAGACCCGCGCCGCGCTGGAGGCGGCGTTGGCCAACGGCGACCCGGCCCCGCTGGCGACGGCGGCCGAATAGCCCCTCCGCGGCACCCCCTTGCGGGGACGGTCCAAGGGTCCCGGCCGCAGCCCCGGACCGGGCCGCGGCCCGCAGGTCACGATCGTCGGGCCCCGGCCGGCGGGTCATGGCCGCCGGGCTGCGGCCGGGGGGGCAGGGTCAGAGCTGGTAGCCGGGGGTCGATTTGGAGATCTCGGCCTCCTCCTCGCTCATGTCCTCGGCGATGCCCTCGAACAGCGGGGTGGACAGGTAGCGCTCGCCCGTGTCGGCCAGCATGGCGACCAGGACCGATCCCGCGGGCGCGCCCTCGGCCACCTTCATCGCCACGGCCATCGACGCGCCGCCCGAGATGCCGGTGAAGATCCCCTCGTGCGCGGCCAGCTTGCGCGACCACTCGATCGCCTCGGCGCCGGACACCGGGATCATCTGGTCGTAGTAGCCGCCGTCGATCGCCTCCTGCAGCACGTGCGGGATGAAGTCGGGCGTCCAGCCCTGGATCGGGTGCGGCTCGAACGCGGGGTGCGAATGGGCGGGCTGGTGCGCCTCGTTGCGCCCCTGGGCCTCGCCCGAACCCACCAGCTGCGCGTTCGCGGGCTCGGACAGCACGATCTGCAGGTCGGGCCAGGTCTTCTTGAGCACCCGGCCGACGCCCGACACGGTGCCGCCGGTGCCGTAGCCGCCGACCCAGTGGGTCAGGCCCGTCTCCTTGAAATCGGCCACGATCTCCTGCGCGGTCGTCGCCTCGTGGATGTCGGCGTTGGCCGCGGTCTCGAACTGCGAGGCGAGGAACCAGCCGTTCGCCTCGGCCAGTTCCTTGGCCTTTTGGTACATCCCAAAACCCTTCTGGGCGCGGGGCGTCAGCACGACCTTGGCGCCCAGGAACCGCATCAGGCGCCGCCGCTCGATCGAGAAGCTGTCGGCCATGGTTACAACCAGCGGATAGCCCTTGGCCGCGCACACCATCGCAAGCCCGATGCCGGTGTTGCCCGAGGTCGCCTCGACGACCGTCTGGCCGGGCTGCAGGCGTCCCTCGCGCTCGGCCGCCTCGATGATGTTCATCGCCAGGCGGTCCTTGACCGACGCTGCGGGATTGAAGAACTCGGCCTTGACGTACAGCGACACATGGCTGGGCGCGAGCGTGTTGATCTTGATGCACGGCGTGTTGCCGACGGTGTCGAGCACGCTGTCGTACAGGCGGCCGCGGCCTTCGGTGCGGCGGATAGAGCCGGGTGTCTCGAGGGGCATTGGGGGTCTCCCGAAGTAGACTGTTGGAGCGCTGGCGGCGCGGTGGGCAAGGGGGCGCCGGTCGCGAGCGCGCGCACCCTATCGCATGACTGCGTAATTAACTATCGCCGTCTGTCCGTACAGAAATTCTACGTCCCGCCCACGCATTTTCGGCTTTTGAACGGGTCGATTGATCTGACGCAAAGCGCCCCTGGGTATGAAAATTTACAGTCCGATAGGTTGAGAGTGCGCAATGTTTACAGCAAAGCCAAAGCAATTCCAAAGGCTTGGTTGTGAGTTGTGAGAGATTCGACTACGGCTCGGCAAGGTGAAGAGCCCGCCCTCGACGGCGGGGATCCTGACCGAGGATCGGCAACCGGGGAGGAGCCTGATGTCACTGGATACCGTCATCGCGCCGAATGCGACGTTGTCGTCGAACGCGCACATCGACGCCGTCAAGTACGAGGAAATGTACCGCGCGTCCGTCGACAACCCCGAACAGTTCTGGGGCGAGTGCGCGAAAAGGCTCGACTGGATCACGGCTCCGACCAAGATCAAGAACACCTCGTTCGATTACCACAACGTCTCGATCAAGTGGTTCGAGGATGGCGAGTTGAACGTCGCGGCCAACTGCGTCGACCGTCACCTGGCCGACAAGGCCGAGCAGACCGCGATTATCTGGGAACCGGACGATCCCGCGCAGGACGCCGAGCACATCACCTATCGTAAGCTGCACGAGGAAGTGTGCCGCTTTGCCAACGTGCTCAAAGGCTTGGGCGTCGCCAAGGGCGACCGCGTCGTGCTGTATCTGCCGATGATCCCCGAGGCGGCCTATGCCATGCTCGCCTGTGCGCGGGTCGGGGCCATCCACTCGATCGTGTTTGCCGGGTTCTCGCCCGACGCGCTGGCCGACCGGGTCAACGGGTGCGAGGCCAAGGTCGTCATCTGCTCGGACGAGGCGCCGCGCGGCGGGCGCAAGACCCCGCTCAAGGCCAACGTCGACAAGGCCCTGGCCAAGTGCGGCGGCGACGTGAAGTGCCTGGTGGTCGAGCGCACCCACGCCGACGTGCCGATGGCCGAGGGGCGCGACTTCGCCTACGGCCCGCTGCGCGCCGCCGCCGCCGCAGACTGCCCGGTCGAGACGATGAACGCGGAAGACCCACTCTTCATCCTCTACACCAGCGGCTCGACGGGTAAGCCCAAGGGTGTGGTGCACAGCTCGGGCGGCTATCTGCTCTACGCCGCGATGACCCACGAGTACGTGTTCGACTACAAGCCGGGCGACGTGTTCTGG
This sequence comes from Pseudomonadota bacterium, assembly GCA_039026175.1. Lineage (GTDB taxonomy): Bacteria > Pseudomonadota > Alphaproteobacteria > Rhodobacterales > Rhodobacteraceae > Thermohalobaculum. The sequence goes on along the minus strand of JBCCMW010000142.1, from coordinate 1,529 downwards.
TGCACCGCCGATGTCGGCTGGGTCACGGGGCACAGCTACATCGTCTACGGCCCGCTGGCCAACGGCGCGATCACCGTCATGTTCGAGGGGGTGCCGACCTACCCCGATGCGGGCCGGTTCTGGGCGGTGTGCCAGCGCCACGGCGTGGCGCAGTTCTATACCGCCCCCACGGCGATCCGCGCGTTGATGGGCCAGGGCGACGAATTCGTCACCAAGTACGATCTCTCGTCGCTGCGGATCCTCGGCACGGTGGGCGAGCCGATCAACCCAGAGGCCTGGCGCTGGTACAACGAGGTGATCGGCCAGGGCCGCTGCCCCATCGTCGACACCTGGTGGCAGACCGAGACGGGCGGCCACCTGATCACCCCGCTGCCGGGCGCCACGCCCACCAAGCCGGGCTCGGCCACCCGTCCGTTCTTCGGCGTACAGCCCGTGGTGCTGGACCCGCAGGCCGGCACGGTGATCGAGGGCGACGGCGTCGAGGGCGTGCTCGCCATCGCCGACAGCTGGCCCGCGCAGATGCGCACGGTGTGGGGCGACCACGAGCGGTTCGTGTCGACCTACTTCTCGCAGTACCGAGGCTACTACTTCTCGGGCGACGGCTGCCGCCGCGACGAGGACGGCTACTACTGGATCACCGGCCGCGTGGACGACGTGATCAACGTGTCGGGCCACCGCATGGGCACGGCCGAGGTCGAGAGCGCCCTGGTCAGCCACCCCAAGGTGAGCGAGGCCGCCGTCGTCGGTTATCCGCACGAGGTCAAGGGCCAGGGCATCTACTGTTACGTCACGCTGATGGCGGGCGAGGAGCCCACCGACGAGTTGCTGAAGGAATTGCAGAACCACGTGCGCCAAGAGATCGGGCCGATCGCCAAACCCGACGTCATTCAGTGGGCCCCCGGCCTGCCCAAGACGCGCTCGGGCAAGATCATGCGCCGCATCCTGCGCAAGATCGCCGAGAACGACACAGGCGCCCTGGGCGACACCTCGACCCTGGCCGATCCGGCCGTGGTCGATGACCTTATCGAGCACCGCGCCGTGAAGTAGCGGACGGTTCGATCTGCGGGCCGGCGTCAGCGCCGGGTCGCCCACGCCGCTCCCCGGACGGCGAGAGACCAGCCCCGCCCGCGCTTGAAGCAGCCCTTCGAGCGCGCTGGGAGGGTGCGTGCCGCTTGCGGCCGCATCGGTGGGGTTAACGACAACCTTGGGAGAAAAGGATCCCCCAAATGTCTCACCACTCGATCGCGGAGGCCTACTGGAAGGCCAATCTCCGGATCGTCACGGTCTGCCTGGTCATCTGGGCCACCGTGTCGTTCGGGCTCGGCATCGTTCTTCGACCGATGCTTTCCCACATCCAGGTCGGCGGCACCGATCTCGGTTTCTGGTTTGCGCAGCAGGGCTCGATCCTGACCTTCCTCGCGCTCATCTTCTTTTATGCCTTCTACATGAACCGCCTCGACCGGCGGATGAACGTGCAGGAGGACTGAGCCGTGGAGCAAACGACTCTGAATATCCTGTTCGTCGGCGCC
>JBCCMW010000141.1:0-9312 GCA_039026175.1 Pseudomonadota bacterium | reverse complement strand
GGCGCGTCGCGGGGCCGTGCCGGCGCCCTGGCCGAGGGTGTCTGCCGGTGCCGCGGCCGCCCGCCCGGCCGGTCCTCGCAAGCGCCTGCGCCGCCGCCCGCTCGCTGTTGTTTATCTGCGACGGGTCGGCGAAAAACACAGGCGTCGCGGGATGCTGCGGGGCGGGCCCCGCGATGTTCATTGTCGGCGCCATCCCTTTTGTGCCACTCCCATATTCAGAGGCAGGCGGGTTTGGTTCCGTGGCCGAGTAACGTGCGGCGCGAACGCCTACGCCCAAGGAACGGAGAGAGGGATGAAGAAAATCACCGTGGTGATGGTGGCCGTGTCGGCGGTTGCGCTGGCGGCCTGCACCAAGCCGGACCTGCCCGGCTCGAACCTGGGCGCCACCTTCGGTGCCGAGCGGTATCTGTCTGCCGATCACGGCGGCTCGGGCTTCAATGGCGCGCTGGCGGCGGAGTACACCGAGCTTGGCCGTCGCTCGGCGTTCCAGGATGTGCGCTGGTACAATGCGACCGCCTACATGGCGAAGGCCCAGGCGGCCGAATCCGGCGCCAACGTGGGTCCCTGGTCGCCCGAGGCGTTGGGCGTGGGCGGCGAGGCCTCCTCGTTGTTCGACGAGACCGTCGCGATCATCGCCGCTAACCGCGACGAGCGCCCGGCCGAGTGTGCCCGCATGCAGGCGATGTGGGACCAGTGGCTGGAGGCCCTGCGCGGCGCGCCCGGCGGCTGCGTGGACCCGGATGACGCCTTCGCGCTGTACGAGGCCGCGCGCGCCGCCTGCCTGCCGCCGCCGGTCGCCAGCAACTTCATCGTCTACTTCGGTTTCGACCGCACCGACCTGACGGCGCGCGCCCAGGCCACCCTGGACGAGGTCGCAGCCGCCTACTCGGATGTCGGCGCCACCGCCGCCTCGGTCGTCGGGCACACCGACACCTCGGGCAGCGTTGCCTACAACCAGGGCCTGTCCGAGCGTCGTGCCCGCCGCGTCGCCGCGGCGCTGGTCAGCCGGGGCATCCCGGGCGGCGCCATGACGGTGGCTGGCCGCGGCGAGGCCGACCCCGCCCGCGTGACGGGCGACGGCGTGCGCGAGCCGCTGAACCGCCGCGTCGAGATCACGATCGAGTAAGCGCGCAACGCGCGGCCGACTGGCGCGGCCGAGCGACAATTGCAGAGCATCGGCGACCCGTGGCCCAGGCTGCGGGTCGCTTGCGTTCCGCCCTCGGCCTTCGCATCTGAGAGATCGGCAGCGGCGCAGGCCGCCAAGGGCTCGGCCGGGCGAGCAGGGAGACGGCGATGCGGAATGGATGGTGCCCGACCGGGCGCGCCAGCGGGCGGCGCGCAACCGCAAAGGGCCTCGCGCGGGGCTTGGCTCTGCGGCTCTGCCTGGGGCTGGGTCTGGGCCTGGGGCTTGGGCTTGGGCTGGGGTTGGCCCCCGGTTTGACCCCGATCTTTGCCCCGCCGGCCGCGGCGCAGACCGGGTCCGAAGACGAGTATGCCCGCGGCGTGCTGGATCTGGACCGGCTGCGCGAGGATCTGGACCGCGTGTGGCGCGATCTCTCGCGCGAGATGATGCCCGCGGTCGAGGAGCTGGCCGAGACGATGGAGACGCTGCAGCGCATCGACGGGCTGCAGCACTACGAGCCGCCCGAGATCCTGGACAACGGCGATATTCTGCTGCGCCGGCGAAAGGGCGCGCCGCCGCTCCAGCCGTTGCCCGAGGAGGAGCGCCGCGAGCCGACCCCGCTGTCGGACATCGGCGAGACGACCGACCTCTGAGCGCCCTCGACCGCGGCGGGGGCGCATTTTCCGGCCCTGACGTCGCCGATGGCAGAGGCAACGGCGCGCACGGGCTTTGCCGCCGGGCGCCGTCGCCCTATCCCTCGTGCAGAAGCCATCGAGGATCCATCCCATGCTGCGCACTCCGACGGGCGCCCCACAGCGCGCCGGCTGCCCGACCGCCCACGGCCATCCGCCTGCGTCGATCGCCGACGCCGGCCCCGTGCCCCGGGCCCCGGACGATGCCGTGGCGGGCGCCTCGGCGCTGGGCGATCTGCCGGTGTGGGACCTCTGCGATCTCTACGCTGCACCCGACGACCCCGCGCTGACCGCCGATCTGGCGCAGGCCGAGCGCGAGGCCAAGGCGTTGGCCGAGCGCTACGAGGGCAAGCTCGCCGGACTGGACGGCGACGGGCTGGCGGGTGCCCTGGCGGCGTACGAGACGCTGGGCACGCTGCTCGGCCGTGTCGGCACCTATGCAGGCCTGCGCTATGCCCAGAACACGCAGGACACCGAGCGTGCGCGCTTTATGGGCGACATCCAGGTGCGCATGACGGCGATTACCCAGGCGACGGTGTTCTTCTCGCTCGAGCTCAACCGGCTGGACGAGGCGGCGCTCGAGGCGGGATACGCCGCCTCGCCCAGCCTGGCGCGCTATCGCCCGTGGCTGCGCCGTCTGCGGGCCGGCGCGCCCTACATGCTGTCGGACGAGCTGGAGAAGTTCCTGCACGACATGTCGGTCGTCGGCGCTTCGGCGTGGAACCGGCTGTTCAACGAGACGACCTCGGGCTTCACCTTCCAGATCGACGGCCAGACGCTGGGGCTGGAGAAGGTGCTCGACCGCCTGTCCAGCAGCGAGAGGCCCAAGCGCGAGGCCGCGGGCAAGGCGCTGGCCGCCAAGCTGGGCGAGAACATCAAGCTGTTCGCGCTGATCACCAACACCAACGCCAAGGAGAAGGAGATCGAGGATCGTTGGCGGCAATACCCGTCGCCCGATCACTATCGCCACCTCTCCAATGACGTGGAGCCCGAGGTGGTGGACGCGCTGCGCACCGCCGTGCAGGCCGCCTATCCGCGTCTCAGCCACCGCTACTACGCGCTCAAGGCCAGGTGGATGGGGCTGGAGAAGCTTGAGTACTGGGATCGCAACGCCCCCCTGCCCGAGGCGGCCGACCGCCAGATCGGCTGGGAGGAGGCCAAGTCGACGGTGCTGGAAGCCTATGGCGCCTTCAGCCCGCGCATGGCGGAGCTGGCCGAGCCGTTCTTTTCCAAGGGCTGGATCGACGCGCCCGCGGGCGGCGGCAAGAGCCCGGGCGCCTTTGCGCACCCCGCCACCACCGACCGTCACCCCTATGTGCTGCTCAACTATCTGGGCAAGACGCGGGACGTGATGACGCTGGCCCACGAGTTGGGCCACGGCGTGCACCAGCGGCTGGCGGCGGGGCAGGGCGAGCTTCTGTCCTCGACCCCGCTGACGCTGGCCGAGACCGCGTCGGTGTTCGGCGAGATGCTCACCTTCCGCCGGCTGCTGGACCAGGAGACGGACCCGGCCCGGCGCAAGCAGCTGCTGGCCGGCAAGGTCGAGGACATGATCAACACCGTGGTGCGCCAGATCGCGTTCTACGAGTTCGAGCGACGGGTGCACGCCGCGCGCCGCGACGGCGAGCTGATGCCCGAGCGGCTGGGCGAGATCTGGATGGAGACGCAGCGCGATGCGCTGGGCCCCGCGATGAGGCTGGCCGAGGGGTACGAGAACTTCTGGGCCTACATCCCCCATTTCATTCACGCGCCCTTCTACGTCTATGCCTATGCCTTCGGCGACGGGTTGGTGAACGCGCTCTATGCCGTCTACGAGCAGGGCGAACCCGGCTTTCAGGACCGCTATTTCGAGATGCTGTCGGCCGGCGGGTCCAAGCACCACAAGGAGCTGCTGGCACCCTTCGGACTGGACGCCTCGGACCCGGCGTTCTGGACCCACGGGCTGGACCTGATCGACCGCTTCATCACCGAGCTCGAAGGCATGGAGTGAGCGCGCCCGCCGCGGCATCGTCCGGGCGGACCGCACTGCAGCCGGGCCGGGCGCGCCCGCGCCGCTTCGTGCTGGGCGCGGCACTGGCGGTGGCGGCGCTGGCGATGCTGGCGCTGGCGCTGCCGATGCTGGCGCGGGGCGACGCGCGGGGCGACGTGCGGGGCGATGCGTGGGGCGTGCCGCGCGTGCTGTTCGTCGGCAACTCGTTCACCTTCCAGCACGGGGTCCCCTCGCGGGTCGCGGGTCTCGCCGCGGCCGAGGGCACGCCCATCGCCGTCACCGTGGTCGCGTTCGGCGGTGCGCGGCTTGTCGACACGCTGGCGCGGCGCGAGGTCGACTATCTGTTGGCGGCCGAGCGCTGGGACGCCGTCGTGCTCCAGGAATTCTCGACCGTGGCGCTGATGCCCGACCAGGCGGCCCTGTCGCGCGAGGCCATCGCCGGGGCGGTGGCGCGGCTGGCCGACGGCGCGACCCCGTCACCGCGTGTCGTGTTGGTCGAGACCTGGGCGCGCCGCGCGGATCACCCGCTGTTCGCAGCACCCGGCATGCCGCGCGATCCCAGCGCGATGTTGGCAGCCGTCACGGCGCATTACCATGCCGCAGCCGCCGACCACGCGCCGGCTGGGGAGGCGGGTGGGGACGCGGGTCGGGACGCGGGTGGGGGCGAGGCCGTGGTCGCGGGTGCGGTTGTCGCGGCAGCCGGCGACCCTGCGCATGACGGTATCGCCGAGGCGCCGGCGCTGGCCCCGGCCCTCGGTCCGGTCCCTGGGTCGTCTGCGCAGGTGGTCGTGGCACCGGTCGGCCGGGCCTTTGCCCAGGCGCTGGCCGAGGGGCGGGCGGTGCACGCCGCGGACGGCTATCACGCCAGCCCCGGCGGCGCCGCCCTGGCGGCCCAGACGATCTGGCGCACGTTGGCCCCGATGGTGGCGAACGTCCCGCGCTAGCTTGCCTTTTCCCGACCCTGCCGGTACCCCGCCGACAGACGGACAAGGATCAACACATGAACGATCTGAGCGAGATTCGCGGGCGCGTTCTGGGCCAGGTCGCCGAGGCGGCGGACGAGGCAGGGATCGAGGCTGTCCGTGTGGCCGCGCTGGGCAAAAAGGGCGAGATCGCGCTGATGATGCGCGAGCTGGGCCGCATGACGCCCGATGAGCGCCAAACGGCGGGCCCCGCGCTGAATACGCTCAAGGACGAGGTCAACGCCGCTATCGCCGCGCGCAAGCAAGCGCTGGCCGACGCGGCGCTGGACGCGCGGCTCCAGGCCGAGTGGCTGGACGTCACGCTGGCCCCGCGCCCCGCGCCGCGCGGCAGCGTGCACCCGATCAGCCAGGTGCAGGAGGAGATCGCCGCGATCTTCGCCGACATGGGCTTCGAGATCGCCGAAGGCCCGCAGATCGAGGATGACTGGTACAACTTCGACGCGCTCAACATCCCGGCCGAGCATCCCAGCCGGACCGAGATGGACACCTTCTACATGCACCGCGCGCCTGGCGACGACCGCCGCCCCCACGTGCTGCGCACCCACACCAGCCCCGTGCAGATCCGCGGCATGCAGGCGCGCGGCGCCCCCTGCCGGTTCATCTGTCCGGGCCGGGTCTACCGCTCGGACTATGACCTGACGCACACGCCGATGTTCCACCAGGTCGAGGGGCTGGCGATCGACCGCGACATTTCGATGGCGCACTTGAAGTGGGTGCTCGAGGCGTTCTGCCGCGCGTTCTTCGAGGTCGAGGACGTGGAGCTGCGCTTTCGCGCCTCGCACTTCCCGTTCACCGAACCCTCGGCCGAGGTCGATATCCGCTGTTCCTGGGAGGGTGGCAAGCTGGCCCTCGGCCAGGGCGAGAGCTGGCTCGAGATCCTGGGCTCGGGCATGATCCACCCCAAGGTACTGTCCGCCGCCGGGATCGACCCCGAGCAGTGGCAGGGCTTCGCCTTTGGCATCGGCATCGACCGGGTGGCGATGCTGAAGTACGGCATTGCGGACCTGCGCGGGTTCTTCGAGAGCGACCTGCGCTGGCTGCGCCACTATGGCTTCGGCGCGCTGGACGTGCCCACGCTGCACGCGGGGTTAAGCCGCTGAACGCGCACACGGTCATCAAAGGGCCGACGCCACGGCTCTATCTGGAGATCGCCTCGCTGCACATGTCGGTCTATCCGCACGAGCACGGGCTCGGCGGCCGGTTCGAGGCGGACCAGCTAGCCGATCTTGGTGACTTTGCCGCGCGCTATACGCCAGGGCGCGACGAGGTTTTCAGCGTACGCGACGAGCATGGGCTGATCGCGTCGGCGGCTGTGGACGGCGGCTCGCCCGACAGCGCCGCAAACGACGAGCCGGCGCACGCGCGGCTGCGCTGGGTGCTGGTCGCGCCGCGGGCGCGGGGGCGGGGTCTCGGTGCTCAGTTGATGGCCGAGGCGCTGGCCGTGGTCGACGCGCCACCCGCGCGGCCGGCGTGGTTGACCACGTTCGACGGGCTGCAGACCGCGCGGCGGCTGTATGAGAGGCGCGGCTTCGTGATGAGCCACAGCTGGTCGGACGAACGCTGGGGCCGCGCGCTGACCATCCAGCGTTTCGACCGCCCAATCGCACGCTGAGGCGCACGCTGAGCCGCACGCTGAACCGCACGCTGAGGCGCACGCTGAGGCGCACGCTGAGGCGCACGCTGAGCCGCACGCTGAACCGCGTCGCGCCGTTCGCCGGTGCGGGTGGCGCTGTCGCGATCCGCCGTGTCTCGATCAGCCGTGTCGCATCGGCCGGCCGGGCGCGGGGCACGGGGTGCGGGGCAAAGGGCGGCGGGGCACAGAGAAGTGCGGCGCGGGGAACTGCGGCGCGCAGAACGGCCGCGCTCGGACGTGCGGCGCAGGGAAGCGAGGCGCGGGGAAGCGAGGCGCGGGACGACATGCGGATCCTGGTCGTCGAGGGCAACGGTCCGCGCGAGATCGCGGCGCTGGCCGAGATTGGGGCGCGGCCGCCGGCCGAGGCCTATGGCGCGGTGCTCGCCCGTCATGCGCCGGGTCTGAGGCTGGCCTATACCCGACCGCTGGAGCAGGCCGAGCCGGTGCTGGACGGGATCGACGCCGTCGCGCTGACCGGCTCGGGCGTGCCCTGGTCGGCCGACGCACCCCAGGCGCGGCCGCACCGCAGGGTGGTCGAGCGCGCCTTCGCCGCCGGGCTGCCGGTGTTCGGCTCGTGCTGGGGACTGCAGGTGCCGGCCGTCGTGCTGGGCGGTGCGGTCGGCGCGGCGCCGTCCGGGGTCGAGGTGCCGCTGGCCCGGAACATCGCCCTCACCGACGCCGGGCGCCGCCACCCGATGCACGCCGCGCGCCCGGCCGTGTTCGATGCGCCCTGCATCCATCGCGACATCGTCACCCGCGTGCCCGAGGGCGCGGTCGTGACGGCCTCGAACGCCCACTCTGCGGTGCAGGCGATGGTGTACGAGCGGCCCGACGCACGGTTCTGGGGCGTGCAATACCACCCCGAGATGCAACTCGCCGAGGTGCTGGCCCTGGTCGCCATGCCCGGCGGCGCGGCCGTCTTCGGCGCCGAGGTTGAGCCGGCCGGCACACCACGCCGGTACGCCGACGAAGCGCCCGCCGACGGGACCGAACAGGCAGCCTGGCTGGCCGCCCTGTCGGCCGGCGGCGCGGTGGGGCACACGGGGCCCTAGACCAGAGCGGCCCGCCGATGCGGCCGCTCGGCGGCGCCTCGCCCCGTGCGCAAGCCCACGCTGGGGCACCGGCGCCGCCCCCGGCGCTGTCACTCGCGACTTCATCGGCGCCGTCACCGACGACTTAACCGGCGCCGTCACGGGCGACCTAACCGGCGCCGTTACCGGCGACCTAACCGGCGCAGTTACCGGCGGCTTTGCGGGCGCCGTCACCGGCGACGGCACCAGCGACAGCGCCGGGGGTTTGCGCGTTCCGGCCGATCGGGTAAGAGCCGCCCGGACACGCGCGGGGGACGGACAATCGCGATGAAGTTCACGCTGGCCTGGCTCCGCGACCACCTCGAGACCGAGGCATCGCTGGACGAGATCACCGAGGCGCTCACCGACTTGGGCCTCGAGGTCGACGGGGTCGAAAACCCCGCCGCGGCGCTGGCGCCGTTTTCGACCTGCCGGGTGATCGAGGCGTCGCAGCACCCCAACGCCGACCGCCTGCGCGTCTGCCGGGTCGAGACCTGGCCGGACGGGCCGGACAGCCCCTCGACCGAGGTGCAGGTGGTCTGCGGCGCGCCCAACGCGCGCACCGGGCTGGTCGGCGTGTTCGCGCCCCCGGGCACGCACATCCCCGGCACCGGCGTCGACCTCAAGCCCGGCGTGATCCGGGGGGTCGAGAGCAACGGCATGCTCTGCTCGGAGCGCGAGTTGATGGTGTCCGAGGACCACGACGGCATCATCGACCTGCCGGCCGACGCACCGCTGGGCGTGCGCTTCGTCGACTATGCCGCGCTGGACGACCCGGTCATCGAGATCGCGATCACGCCCAACCGGCCGGATGCGCTGGGCGTGGCGGGCGTCGCGCGCGACCTGGCCGCCCGCGGGCTGGGCCGGACCAAGACCCCGGCGGTCGAGCCGGTGCCCGGCGCCTTCCCCTGCCCGGTCTCGGTCACGCTCGCCGAGGACGTGCGCGACCGCGCCTGCCCGCTGTTCGTGGGCCGGGTCCTGCGGGGCGTGACGAACGGGCCCAGCCCCGACTGGCTGCAGCGGCGGCTACGCGCCATCGGCCTGCGCCCGATCTCGGCGCTGGTCGACGTGACCAATTTCATGACCTTCGACCGCGCGCGCCCGCTGCACGTGTTCGACGCGGCCAAGGTGGCGGGCGGTGCGCTGACCGTCCGCCTCAGCCGCCCGGGCGAGAGCCTGGTGGGCCTGGACGACAAGACCTACGCCTTCGACGACGCGATGTGCGTGATTGCCGACGCGGGCGGGGTCGAGAGCATCGGCGGCGTGATGGGGGGCCTGGCCACCGGCTGCACCGAGGCGACGACCGACGTGTTCATCGAGGCGGCCTACTTCGACCCCATCCGCACCGCCGCGACGGGACGCAAGCTCAAGATCAACTCGGACGCGCGCTACCGGTTCGAGCGGGGCGTCGACCCGGCCTCGGCCCGCGACGGGATCGAGCTTGCGACCCGCATGATCCTGGACATCTGCGGCGGCGAGGCGTCCGAGATCGTGCAGGCCGGCACCGTGCCGGATACTGCGCGCACCTACCCCCTGCGCCCCGCCCGGGTGGCCGGCCTGGTCGGCATGGACATCGCCCCCGGCGAACAGCGCCGCATCCTCGAGGCGCTGGGCTTCGGCGTGGCCGAGGCGGGCGATCGGTTCGAGGTCTCGATCCCCCCGTGGCGGCCGGATGTGCACGGCGAGGCGGACCTGGTCGAGGAGATCGCCCGCATCGCCTCGCTCTCCAAGCTGCAGAGCAAACCGCTGCCCCGCCCCGCGGCGGGTGTCGCGCGCGCCGTGCTGACGCCGATGCAGCGGCGCGAGGCGGCGGCGCGCCGG
>JBCCMW010000140.1:0-9435 GCA_039026175.1 Pseudomonadota bacterium | reverse complement strand
TCAAAAACCGCGTCACCCTTAGGACGCCGCGGTGATCGCCCCGGTTCCGGCCGAGTTCCGCCGCCGATCAGCCCTCCTGGGTCAGTCGCGAAGCGGTGAAACTGCTCGCAACGTCGTCGGGGTCCCACTCGACGCTCGGCCCCATGACCGACTCGTAGTCGCGCCACAGCTCGAACCAGTACGCCAAAAACCGATGCCGGCCGTAGCGGGCGTAGCGTCGCTCGATAGCCGCGTGCAGGTGGGTGTCGTTGGTCGGGCGTGCGGTCCCGGTGCGTTTGCAGAACAGCCGGACGGTCTCCGTGTCGATCGGTAGACGCTCGTAGTGGCCGAGCAGTTGCAGCACGTTCGCCGTGGCGTAGGGGCCGAAACCGTCGAGCGCGCGGATCGCTTCGCCGAGCTCTTCGACCGATCGGTCGTGTGACTCGAACCAAGCGGGATCGACCTCGCCGGACTCGAACCGGCGTGCGAGCCCGACGATGCGTGCGGCCCGGTAGCCCACGCCGCACCTCGCCTTGAGGCGCGACGGCGCTAGCCGCGCGAGCTGGGCGGGCGCGACGGCCCCGAGCCGGTGCGTTTCGGCGATTGGGAGAAGAAGGGCATCGCCTACGATTTCTGATCCTCGGCTGCCGCGCGCGGGGCGGTCGGGTCGGGCAGGTACCAGGGTTCGCCCGCCGCATCGGCCCACCGCGCATCCCCGGCCAGGACGGCGTAGGCCGAGGCGGGCAGTCTCTCGGCCCCCACCAGACGCAGCACCGCCCGCGTCTCGGCCAGCGCCGGATCGGCCAGGCAGGCATCGAACGCGTCGGACAGCGCGCCTGCCTCGACCGCCCCGAGCGCGGTGACCAGCGGCAGGCCGGGGCGCGCGGCACTCCACCCGATGGCGACCAGCCCCGCCACCCGCCAGGGCGCCGTGTCGTGGATCAGCGCCAGGGTAACCGCATCGATCGCCGCTAGATCGGCCCGCCCCTCGCGAACGGCGTCGAGCGAGGCCGCGTGGCTGCCGGTCGCGACCGCAGGACCGAGAAAGCCGCCAGGGCGCGATAGGCCGGCCACCGCCACCGCCAGGCGCAGAGCCTGGTGGCCCGACTGCGACAGCGCCTCGTTGACGGCGACCCGGGCGCCTGCGGCCTCGGCCAACCTGGCCGGTCCGTCTGTGCGCGCGACGATGGCCGATCGGTAGAGCGGCCCGTCGCAACCGGGCGCCGCGTAGGCCGGCGTTGTGACCGGCCGCACCGGGTCGCCGCGCCAGGCGAACGGAAAGCCGCAGGTCTGGGTCAGGACGGTGTCGCGGGCGCGCGCCAGTGCCATCGCCGCTGCGCCCTGCTGCCGCTCGGCTGGCAGCGCGATGCCCCGCTCGGCGGCCGCGCGGCGCACCGCGGCATACAGTGCGTCGGTCGCCCGGGCGCGTGCGGGCAGGTCGTACATCGGCAGTGCCGCCGTCATGGTCGTACCCGTCCGGTTGTCGCGCGGGGCGGTGCACGACATGGCCAGACGGGTCCATTCCCGCTATCAGCCCCCGGCACCCGCCCCGGAGGGCGCCAAGGAACCCCGCGATGACCGAGCGATCAAGCCCCGAAGGCCCGGCTGCAGGACCGCCTGCGGGCCAAGGCACGGGCCAAGGCACGGTCCCGGGAGCGGGCCAGAGAGCGGGCCAGGAAGCGGACCATGGGGCGGAGCAGGGGGAGGGCGAAGGAACGGGCCAGAAAACGGACCCAATGACGAGCCCGGACACGGACCAGAGCATGGGCCAGAGCATGGGCCAGAGCATGGGCCAGGGGGCGGGCCAAGGGGTGGGCCAGGGGGTGGGGACGCCTGCTCGCGGGCTGGCGGCATTCTACGACACGCCGTGGCTGCTGCTGGTGGTGACGGCCCTGTTCTGGGGCGGCAACGCCATCGCGGGGCAACTGGCGCGCGACGCCATCCAGCCGCTCTTTCTGGTCATCATGCGCTGGGCGGTGGTGGCGGGGGTGCTGTGGGCGCTGTTCGGGCACGAGGTGCGCGCCCATTGGCACATCGCCCGGCCCAGAATGCTGCAGATCGTTCTGATCGCGACGACCGGTTTCACCGGTTTCAACGCGCTGTTCTACATGGCCTCGCTCAGCACCACGGCGGTCAATGTGGGGATCCTGCAGGGCTCGATGCCGGTCTTCGTGCTGCTGGGCGCGGTGGTGCTGATGGGCGAGCGGGTGGCCACGGTGCAGGCGATCGGCGTGGTGCTCACGCTTGGCGGCGTGGTGCTGGTGGCCACGGGCGGTGATCCGGCAGCGGTGCTGGCCGAAGGGCTGAACCCCGGCGACGGGCTTATGCTGATCGCCTGCGTGATGTACTCGGCCTATACGCTGGCGCTGAGGGCGCGGCCCGCGATGCCGGGGCGGGCGTTCTTTACGCTGATGGCGGTGATCGCCACGCTGACGGCGGTGCCGTTCTGGCTGGCCGAAGTGGCCCTTGCCGGGTTCGAGGCACCGAGCGTGCAGGGATACCTGGTGGCGGCCTACGTGGCGATCTTCCCGTCGTGCCTGGCGCAGCTGTTCTTTCTGCGCGGCGTCGACCTGATCGGGCCGGCCAAGGCAGGGGTCTACATCAACCTGGTGCCGGTGTTTGCCGCGCTTCTGGCGGTGGCGCTGCTGGGCGAGCCTTTCCGCTGGTACCACGCCGCGGCGATGGGGCTGGTCCTGGGCGGGATCTGGCTGGCCCAGCGCCCGTCGCGCGCGGCCGGCTGATCGCGGCCGGAGGCCCCGGATCCCGCAACGCCGAAGGCGCCTCCGGCGGGTGGGGATGCGGGGCCTTCGGCCCGAGCGACCCAGCGGCATGCCCCGGGGCCCGACCCAACAGCCTCGGCGTGTCAGCCCGGTCTGCGGCGACCGACGAAGGCGAGACCCGCGACGCCGGCAAGACCCATCAGAAAGGCCGGCGGCAGGGGCGTCGGGATGACGTCGTGTGCCGCCACGGGCCCGCTCTCCAGGATCACGATCCCGCTGCTCGCCGGGACGTCGGCAAAGCCGAGCGATACGGGCACCGCGCTGCCGATGCCCTGCGTCTGGAAGAACGCGGTCGCGATCGCATTGTCCGCCGCGCCATTGTTGAACAGCACCGTGCGGTAGTCCTGTTGCACCGCCCCGTTATCGGCGTCGACGTCCAGGCCGAAACGCGCCTGCTCGCCGCTGTCGAACCCGGTGAACGCGAGCCGGATGGTGTCGAACACCGCAGTCCCGGTACCGAAGATCGACGCATCGCCGAGCGCAATCGAGGCCGTGCCCCCGACCGGACCCGACAGCGCCGTCACACCGTCGAAGTTGAAGTCGGTGTCGCCGATGGTGATCTCAAACGCGACCAGCGTGCCCTCGCCCAGATTTTCGAGCGTGAACATCGGCACATTCGGGGTGCCGGGGATCCGGCTGCCGCTGCCGTCGACGGTGAGGCGCCAATCCAGCGTGGCTGCCATGGCGGCGCTGGGCGCGACAGCCGTCACGGCGGCGGGAACAAAGGCGAACGCCGCGGCCATGGCGGCCGCGCGGAGGCAAGATGCCGAACGCATGACAGTCTCCAAAGCTGTAGAGGATGCGTCGGCTTCTCCGACCGGCGGGGCCGGGCCGCCATGGCAGGAGCAATACGCAGAGAGCCCGACGCTGCCAAGCGGTGGCGCAGGCGTTAACCATAGAAACTTAGAGGATTTTCACGCGATCCCCAAACGGCACAGGCGCGCGCCGAGTCGGGACCGAACAGCGCGCGAACCGCGTCCCGGCGCACAACCCTGGGCGCTGGACCGGTACGCCCTCCTCCCCGTCGCCCGAGAGGGGCTCCCCGACCGAGCGGAATCGCGGCTGGTCGCCGCGATGCTGCATGGTGGGCACCCGCGCGACACGCGTCGCACCGCAAAGGGGAAGGGGGTGGGCTGAGAGAAGCCGCAAGGGCTTTTGTCCCAGCGTTCTGCAGGTGCCAGACGGCGTCAAGGACAGGCCGCTGCGCGGTCGCCTGCGGCGATCCTTGACCCCGCCCGGCCCCCGCGCGTCGCGCAGGACCGTCGGGCGTGGGTGCGTATGGTCCGGATGGGGTGAGGGAGCGAGCCGGGACATGGCGCCTTTATCGGTCTCGGTCTCGGCGGGCCGGGGCAGTGTGCATTTTGGTGCCGGCCACCCGGCCCTGACGCGCCGCTGCGGCGATCCGCGCCGGAAGGGATCGTGCGTTCCGGCGCGGCTGGGGCGTTGGCGCAGCGGTCAACGGACTGCTGCGAGCCTCCGGGCATGGCCCAGAAGGCACGACCCGGGGGGGCGGTGCTAGATCGCGAGGTACTCCTGGCGGAGTTCGGCGTTGTCGAGCACCTCCTGGGCGGTGCCGTCGAACACGACCTGGCCCATGTCCAAGATCAGCGCACGGTCCGCCAAGTGCAGCGCCGCAATCGCGTTCTGCTCGACCAGGATCGTCGTCATGCCGAGCGCCTTGATCTGCTCGAGCGTCTTCTCGATCTCCTGCACGATCACCGGGGCCAACCCCTCGTAGGGCTCGTCCAGCAGCAGCAGCTTCACGTCGCGTGCCAGCGCGCGGGCCACGGCGAGCATCTGCTGTTCGCCACCCGACATCGTCGTCCCCTCCTGGCGCCGCCGCTCGCCGAGGCGTGGGAACAGCTCGTAGAGCCGCTCGATCGACCAACCGTGGGGCTCGACGATCTGCGCCAGCTTGAGGTTCTCCTCGACCGTCAGGCCGGGGATGATGCGCCGGTCCTCGGGCACCAGCCCGATGCCGAAGCGCGCCGCCTGGTGCGCCCGCATCTCGTGCAGCGGCTTGTGGTCCAGCCAGATCTCACCGTGCGTGATGCGCGGATTGTCGAGCCGGGCCAGGCTGCGCAGCGTCGAGGTCTTGCCCGCGCCGTTGCGGCCGAGCAGCGCCACGATCTCGCCCTCGCGCACGTCGAAGCTCACGTCCTGCACGATGTAGCTGTCGCCGTAGTAGGCCTGCAGTTTCCACACCGAAAAGAAGGCTCGCTCGCCGCCCTTGCTGCGCGTGGGATCGACGCTGGGCGCCTTGGCCTCGGCCCATTGGCTGGCGTCCATGATGCTGTGGTCGTTCATAGGTGTGCGCCTCCCAGATAGGCTTCCTGAACCTTCGGGTTGCCTTTGATGTTGGCCGGCTGGTCCTCGACGATGACCGTCCCCTGCGCCAGCACGCTGACGTACTCGGCCAGCGAGAACACCACGTGCATGTCGTGCTCGATCACCACCATGGTGATGCCGGTCTGGGCGATCTCCTTCAGCAGGTCGATCGTGTTGTTGGTGTCCGCCCGGCTCATGCCCGCGGTGGGCTCGTCCAGCAGCAGCAGCTTGGGCTGCTGCACCAGACCCATCGCAAGCTCGAGCCGCCGCTTGTCGCCGCGGCTGAGGAAACCGGCCTGCACGCTGGCCTTGTCTGCCAGGCGCAGGTTTTCCAGCGTCTCCATCGCCCGCTCGACCACGGTGCGCTCGCCCCGCACGCCGCCCCACGCATTCAGCGTGAAGGCGCCGTCGCGCTTGGCGAAGGCCGGGATCATCACGTTCTCCAGCAGCGACAGCTCGGCAAAGATCTCGGGCGTCTGGAACACGCGGGCGACGCCGACCTGGTTGATCTCGTGCGGGCGCAGGCCGAGCAGGCTCTTGCCGTCGAACATCACGGTGCCGGTATCCGGTACCAGACGGCCGACGAAGCAGTTCAGCAGCGTCGACTTGCCGGCCCCGTTGGGGCCGATGATCGCGTGCACCGTGCCCTCGTTGACGGTGAGGTTGACCTCGTTCAGCGCCTTCAAGCCGCCGAACGATTTGTTGACGTTTCGGACCTCGAGAATGGCCATCGGGTCCTCCCTCACTCGGCCGGCTGCGCCGAGGCGCCGCCGACTTTGGTCTCGGCACCGCGCGACGGGCGCGTGGCCAGCCTGCGCAGCCGCGCGAAGCCCTCCATCAAGCCGCCCGGCAGGAAGGTGACGATCAGCATGAACACCAGGCCCAGCAGCAGGTGCCAGCCCTCGCCCACGAACAGCGCCGAGAACGACACCATCGCGTCGCTCATTCCCTCGGGCAGGAAGCTGCCCCAGAAGTCGCCTAGGATGTTCTTGTTCAGCGACGAGACGATCTGCTCCATGTACTTGATGATGCCGGCACCCAGAACCGGGCCCAGCAACGTGCCCATGCCGCCCAGGATGGTCATCAGCACGACCTCACCGGACGCCGTCCACTGCATGCGCTCGGCACCCGCCAGCGGGTCGGTCACCGCCATCAGCCCGCCCGCGAGCCCCGCGTACATGCCCGAGATGACGAACGCTGCCAGGGTGTAGGGCCGGGTGTTGAGCCCAGTATAGTTCAGCCGGTTCTGGTTGGTCTTGACCGCCTTCAGCATCAGCCCGAACGGCGAGCGGAAGATCCGCATCGACACCCAGAAACCCAGGATCAGCACGATGGCGCAAAAGTAGAAGCCCGAGTTGAACTGGAACTCGTAGCCCGCGACGCTCCACTCCCAGGTTTGGTTCATGGGCAGGCCGAACAGGTCGGGAAAGGGCAGGCTGCCGCTTTCGGACTTGCTGTCCAGAACGCGCGGATCCGACAGGTTGAGCGCGAGCCCGGTCTCGCCCCGCGTGATCGGCGTCAGCACCGAATAGGCGAGGTTGTAGCTCATCTGCGCGAACGCGAGCGTCAGGATCGAGAAGTAGATCCCCGACCGGCGCAGCGAGATGAAGCCGATGATCAGCGCGAACAGGCCCGAGACGAGCACGGCCAGGATCAGCGCCGGGATCACGTTCATCGTGAGCAGCTTGAACATCCAGACGGCCGAGTAGGAGCCGATGCCGAGGAACGCCGCGTGGCCGAAGCTGAGATAGCCGGTCAGGCCGAACAGGATGTTGAAGCCGATGGCAAACAGCCCGAAGATCGCAAACCGCTGCAGCAGATCCGGGTAGCCGGCGCCAAACGGCGCCAATAGGATTGGACCCAGCAGCACCACGGCGGCAAAGCCGATCAGCAGCGCACGGTCGTTGGCGGGAGAGGTGGTCGTGGCGCTCATGGCTCAGGTCTCCATCACACCCTTGCGGCCCATCAGACCGCGGGGACGCACCAGAAGGATCACGACGGCGACCAGGTAGATGATGATCTGGTCGATGCCGGGAACGATCTGCTTGATCTCGTTCATCGAGGCGAAGCTCTGCAGGATGCCGAGCAGGAAGCCCGCAGCGACGGCGCCCGGCAGACTGCCCATGCCGCCCACCACGACGACCACGAAGCTGAGCACCAGGAAGTTCATGCCCATGTGATAGTCGGGTGGCAGGATCGGCGTATACATCACGCCCGCCAGCCCCGCGACGACGGCGGCCAGGCCGAACACGATGGTAAAGCGACGGTCGATGTCGATGCCCATCAGCCCCACGGTCTCGCGGTCGGCCATGCCGGCGCGCACCACCATGCCGAAGGTCGTGAGCTGCAGGAACGCGAACACCGCGCCGAGCACGAGCAGCGAGAACGACAGATACGCGACGCGCCACCAGGGATAGACGACCGCGCCCGCATCGAGCCCCAGCAGCACGCCCAAGTCGGCCGCGCCGGTAAAGCTGTCGGGGGTCGGCTGCGCGATGGGGTTGGCGCCGAAATACGACTTGACGAGCTCCTGCAGCACGATCGCCAACCCGAAGGTCACCAGGATCTGCTCGGCGTGGGGCCGATTATAGAAATGGCGGATCAGCCCGCGCTCCATCGACATGCCGATCACCAGCATGACCGGCAGCGCCAGCAGGATCGACAGGAAGACCGAGTATTCGACCATCCAACTGCCCGTGTCGCCGAGCCACAGCTCGATGTACGGCGTGCGCACCTCCAGCGGCGTGCCCCAGGCGGTAAGCTGGGTCGGATCCTGGGTCACCTGCTCCTTGGTCAGCAGGTAGCGCGTGGTCACCGCGCAGAAGGCGCCCAGCATGAACAGCGCACCGTGGGCGAAGTTGACGACGCCGAGCGTGCCGAAGATCAGCGTAAGGCCCAGGGCGATCAGCGCGTAGGCACCGCCCTTGTCGAGCCCGTTCAGGAATTGCAGCAGGATGGCGTCCATCGCCGTGACCTCCCAGTGGGTTCGGGGGAGGCGCATCGACGGCGCCTCCTGCCCTGGACAGCAGGCGGGGGCGTGCTTAGACGCCCCCGCGGACTAGCGTCGAGGGCGCGCGTCGGCGCCCCCGCGGACGAGCGTCGCGATCAGGCGCCCGGGTTGCACTCGCCCAGGCTGCCGCCCGCGAACATCGGGTGGTCGGGCGGGTAGGTGATCGCCTCGGTCGAGGCCTGGTCGACCACTTCCAGCAGGTCGAACTGCGAGGTCGGGTTCTCGTTGCCCTTCACCACGAGCACCGGCTTGAAGCACTGGTGGTCCTCGGCGCGGTACAGCGTCGGGCCGTTGCCCAGCCCGTCGAACTCGTAGCCCTCCAGCGCCTCGACGACCGCGCAGGGGTTGAACGAACCGGCGCGCTCCACGGCATCGGCGTACAGCAGCGCCTGCACATAGCAGGTGTGCGCAGCCTGGCTCGGCGGGAAGCCGTACTCCTGGCCGAAGCTGCGCACAAAGGCCTGCGAGCCCTCGTCCTGCAGCGACCAGTGCCAGTTGGTGGTGCCGAAGATGCCCTTGACGTTTTCGCCGGCACCCTGGGCCATGACGCGGCTGAACAGCGGCACCACGACCTCGAGATCCTTGCCGTTCACCACGCGGTCGCGCATGCCGAACTGCACCGCCTGGGTGACCGAGTTCACCATGTCGCCGCCGTAGTGGATCAGCATCAGCACGTCGGCGTCCGAGTTCAGCACCGGGGTCAGGTACTGCGAGAAGTCGCCGGCGCCCAGCGGCGTGCGCACGCTGGCCACGGTGTTCCAGCCGCGCGCGGTGATAACCTCCTTCATGGTCTCTTCGACCGACCAGCCCCAGTTGTAGTCGGCGACCAGCATATAGACGTTGCGGTCGCTGCCGTACTCGGCTTCCAGCACCGGGCCCAGCGCTGCGCCCGACATGTAGGCGTTGCAGAAGTGGCGGAAGCCGTTGGCGCGGCGGTCCTTGCCGGTGGTGTCGTTCGCGTGGGTCAGACCGGCCATAAAGATGATGCCGGCTTCCTGGCAGTAAGATTGCACCGCCACGGCGACGCCCGAGGACGAGCCGCCGGTGACCATCACCGCGCCGTCGGCCTCGACCATGCGCTTGGCGCTGGCGCGGGCGGCGTCCGACTTGGTCTGGGTGTCGCCGGTCACGAACTCGACCTTCTTGCCCAGGATGCCGCTGCCCGACAGCGCCTTCGACGAGAAGGTGCTCATCATGCCGCCGTCGCCCTCGCCGTTGAGGTGCTTCACGGCCAGCCGGTAGGCGCGCAGCTCGTCCGCACCCTCATCGGCATAGGCGCCAGTTTGGGGCACGTTAAAGCCGAGGGTAACGGTCGAGCCGGTCGGCTCGTTGGTATAG
>JBCCMW010000139.1:0-9573 GCA_039026175.1 Pseudomonadota bacterium | reverse complement strand
CTCGTCCTCGCCGTCCTCCAGCAGGATGGCGATCACGTCGTTGACCTTCACGGCCTCGGTGCCCTCGGGTACCAGGATCTTGCCGACGCGGCCCTCGTCGACGGCCTCGACCTCCATGGTCGCCTTGTCGGTCTCGATCTCGGCGATCACGTCGCCCGAGGCCACGGTGTCGCCCTCGGCCACGGTCCACTTGGCCAGCTTGCCCTCCTCCATGGTGGGCGAGAGGGCGGGCATCAGGATGTTGATCGGCATCTCGTCGCCTCCCTTAGCGGTAGCAGACGGCTTTGGCCGCCTCGACGACCTCGTCCGTCGTCACCAGCGCCAGCTTTTCCAGGTTGGCGGCATAGGGCATCGGCACGTCCTTGCCCGTCAGGTTCAGCACCGGCGCGTCCAGATAGTCGAACGCCTCGGCCATCAGGAACGCCGAGATGTGGTTGCCGACCGAGCACTGGGGCCAGCCTTCCTCGACGGTGATGCAGCGGTTGGTTTTCATGACCGAGCGGACGACCGCACCGCGGTCCATCGGGCGCAGGGTGCGCAGGTCGATGACCTCGGCGTCGATGCCTTCGCCGGCCAGCCGCTCGGCCGCCTCCAGCGCATAGGTCATGCCGATGCCGAAGCTGACGATGGTCAGATCGTTACCCGCCCGGGCGATCCGCGCCTTGCCGAGCGGGATCGTATAGTCGGTGTCCGGCACCTCGAAGCTGCGCCCGTACAGGATCTCGTTTTCCAGAAAGATCACCGGGTTGGGGTCGCGGACGGCGGCCTTGAAGAGGCCCTTGAAGTCGGCCGCGGTGTAGGGCTGCACGACCTTGAGGCCCGGCACGTTGCTGTACCAGGCGGCGTAGTCCTGGCTGTGCTGGGCGCCCACGCGCGCCGCCGCCCCGTTGGGCCCGCGGAACACGATGGGACAGCCCATCTGCCCCCCCGACATGTACAGCGTCTTGGCCGCCGAGTTGATGATGTGGTCGATCGCCTGCATGGCAAAGTTGAAGGTCATGAACTCGACGACCGGTTTCAGCCCCGCAAAGGCCGCGCCGACGCCAATGCCGGCGAACCCATGCTCGGTGATCGGGGTGTCGACCACGCGGTCGGGGCCGAATTCGGCGAGCAGCCCCTCGGTCATCTTGTAGGCGCCCTGGTACTCGGCCACCTCCTCGCCCATGACAAAGATCTCGGGGTCGCGGCGCATCTCCTCGGCCATCGCATCGCGGAGCGCGACGCGCACGGTCTCGGTCTTCATCGGCGTGCCCTCGGGCCAGTCGGGCTCGCCGGCGGCGGTCTCGGGCGCGGCGGCTGCGGCGGGCGCCGGCGCCGGGGCCTCGGCCGCAGGGGCTGGGGCAGGCGCCGAGGCCGGCTCGGCGGCGGGTGCCTGGGCCGGGGCGCTGGCACCGTTCGACTTGGCCTGCGCGGCTGCGGCGTCCTCGCCGTCCTCCAGCAGCAGCGCGATGGGGGTGTTGACCTTCACCCCCTCGGTGCCCTCGGGGACCAAGATCTTGCCGACGCGGCCCTCGTCGACGGCCTCGACTTCCATCGTCGCCTTGTCGGTCTCGATCTCGGCGATCACGTCGCCGGAGGTCACCGCGTCACCCTCCTTAACGTTCCACTTGGCGAGCTTGCCCTCCTCCATCGTCGGCGAGAGCGCTGGCATCAGTACTTCAATGGTCATTGGCGCCCCTCCCAGGGTCGTCGTTATGGCGCGCGCGGCCGCTCCGGTGGGCGTCCGTCATTCGGCGGCGTGCGGCAGGGCGTCGGCATAGATGTCGGTCCAAAGCTCGTCGAGCGCGGGCTCGGGGCTCTCCTGCGCGAAGGTCGCGCTCTCGTTCACGCGCGCCTTCACCGCCTTGTCGATGTCCTTGAGCGCATCCTCGTCCGCCACGCCCTGCTCGATCATCAGCTTCTTGAGCTGTTCGATCGGGTCGCGGGTCTCGCGCATCTGGCTGACCTCGTCGCGGGTGCGGTACTTGGCCGGGTCCGACATCGAGTGGCCGCGGTAGCGATAGGTTTTGCATTCCAGCACGTAGGGGCCCTTGCCGCTGCGGCAGTGCTCCAGCGCCCGGCGCCCGGCCTCGGCCACGGCCAGCACATCCATGCCGTCGACCTCCTCGCCGTCGATCCCGAAGGCCTGGCCGCGGCGGTACAGCTCCATCGACGAGGTCGAGCGCTGCTGCGACGTGCCCATCGCATACTTGTTGTTCTCGATCACAAAGATCACCGGCAGGTCCCACAGGGCTGCCATGTTGAAGGTCTCGTAGACCTGGCCCTGGTTGGCCGAGCCGTCGCCGAAATAGGTGAGCGAGACCTTGCCGTTCTTGCGGTACTTGTTCGCAAACGCCAGGCCCGCACCCAGCGGCACCTGGGCGCCCACGATGCCGTGGCCGCCGTAGAACTCCTTCTCCTTGGAAAACATATGCATCGAGCCGCCCTTGCCCTTGGAGTAGCCCCCCTCGCGGCCCGTCAGCTCGGCCATCACGCCCTTGGGGTCCATGCCGGCGGCCAGCATGTGCCCGTGGTCGCGGTACGAGGTGATGACTTGGTCGCCTTCCTCGCACTGGTTCTGCAGGCCCACCACCACGGCCTCCTGGCCGATGTACAGATGGCAGAAGCCGCCGATCAGGCCCATGCCGTAGAGCTGCCCGGCCTTCTCCTCGAAACGGCGGATCAGCAGCATGTCCTCGTAGTACTTCTTCATCTCGTCGGGCGACGGGCTGTTGCTCGTCTTCTTGGCAGCCGTCTTGCGGGGCGTCTTGGGCGCCGACTTTGCGGCCGGCTTGCGCGAGGGGGTGGTGGCCAAGGCTGTATCCTCCGGTCGATCCGGCCGCCCGGGTGGGCGGAAGATGGGGAGAACGACGGGGGCGCCATCGTTCGCTGGACGGCGGGCATGACCGTGCGCCGCGTATGATGGGTCGGCGCTGCCTGCATCGATGGGTGACCATGGCCCTGCCGGGGTACGCGCCGCAACCGCAGCCTATGTATCGAGGGGGGTACAATAGTCGAAACGATCTCCGCCACTGCGGACATACCGCGACGCACGCCCCGGCCACGCCTTAAGGAAACCGGCGCAGCGCCTTGGCGCGACCGGACAATCGGGCGCAGTCGGCGCTGGCTGTCAGGGTCGGATCAGCAGCTCGTCGTCGCGCGCATAGCCCAGCACTGCGCGGGCCCGCTCGTCCAGCAGATCGGGGTCGATGCCCTCGCCCGAAAGCCGCCCGACCCGGTTGGCCAGCGCCGCGCGCTCGGCCTCCAGCACGCTGAGGGTCGCCTCCAGCGCGCGCGCCTCGGCCCGCTCGGCGGCCAGCGCGTCCAGCCCGTTCTCGCCGCGCGTCGCACTGTGCACGAAGACGGCCGCCACGGCGGCGAGCAGCGCATAGGCGCCCAGTCCCGTCACGTTACGCCACCGTCGTGCCAATCCCGATCCTCGCCCCATCACGTGCGTCGCACCCTCGCAGACGACGCGGCGGGGATAAACGGCTTTTGGCATTCGGCGTGCACGGCAGCACCAGATCTTGCGCACTGTGACCCGGGAAGCGCGTCCTGCGGGCCCCCGGCCCGGCGGCCGCTCAGCTCTCGGTCCGCGGCACCACGCTCATGCCGGCATAGTGCGCGGCCTCGCCCAACGCCTCTTCGATGCGCAAGAGCTGGTTGTACTTGGCCAGCCGGTCCGAGCGCGCCAGCGAGCCGGTCTTGATCTGCCCGCAGTTCGTCGCGACGGCCAGGTCCGCGATGGTCGCGTCCTCGGTCTCGCCCGAGCGGTGCGACATCACCGCCGTGTAGTGCGCGCCGTGGGCCATGAACACCGCCTCCAGCGTCTCGGACAGCGAGCCGATCTGGTTGACCTTGACCAGGATCGAGTTGGCGGTGCCGCGGTCGATGCCCTGCTTCAGCCGCTCCACATTAGTGACGAACAGGTCGTCGCCGACCAGCTGGCAGCGGCTGCCGATCGCCTCGGTCAGCGCAGCCCAGCCGTCCCAGTCGTCCTCGGCCATGCCGTCTTCGATCGAGATGATCGGGTAGTCGGCGACGAGCTGCTGCAGGTAGCTGGCCATGTCGCCGTAGCCGAGTTCGGTGCCCTCGCCCGTCATCTTATAGAGCCTGGCCTCGACATCGTAGAATTCGGTCGACGCGGCATCCAGCGCCAGGAACACGTCCCGGCCGGGCGTGTAGCCGGCCTGCTCGATGGCCTTCATGATGAAGTCCAGCGCCTCGCGCGAGGAGCCGATGTCCGGCGCGAACCCGCCCTCGTCGCCCACGTTGGTGTTCAGCCCGTTGGCCTTGAGCTCTTTCTTCAGGATCTGGAAGATCTCGGCCCCGCAGCGGAGCGCGTCCGAAAACGTCGGCAACCCTGCGGGCATGACCATGAATTCCTGGATGTCGATCGGGTTGTCGGCGTGCTCGCCGCCGTTCAGGATGTTCATCATCGGCACCGGCAGCGTGCGGGCCGACACCCCGCCCACATAGCGATAGAGCGCGAGGCCCGAGGACGCGGCCGCGGCCTTGGCCACCGCCAGCGACACGCCCAGGATCGCGTTGGCGCCCAGGCGGCCCTTGTTCGGCGTGCCGTCCAGCTCGACCATCGCCATGTCGATGGTCTTTTGGGCGAAGCCGTCGATGCCGGCCAACGCCTCGAAGATCTCGCCGTTCACCGCCTCGCGTGCGCCGGTGACACCCTTGCCGCCATAGCGTGCGGGGTCGCCGTCGCGGCGTTCGACCGCCTCGTGCGCGCCGGTCGAGGCGCCCGAGGGCACGGCGGCGCGGCCCATGGCGCCGTCCTCCAACGTGACGTCGACCTCGATCGTCGGGTTGCCCCGGCTGTCCAGGATCTCGCGCGCGGTGATGTCGACGATGGCGCTCATCCGCCCCTCCTTGCGTTCGCCCGCGCGGGGTGTAGCGCGGCGTGGGGCGGGGGGGAAGCGGCTGTCCGTGCCCAGACTGCGGGGCTTTGGGCTGCGGGGGTTCGGGCTGCGGGTGGCCGCGCTGCGGGGGGGCTGGAAGACGGTGGTGTTGCCCGCGGGCGGGATCAGCGCCGGGCCCGCTGTCCCGGGACGACGGCAAACGAAAACGGGACGTCGCGGAGCGCGTCGAAAAACCCGGGCGGGGCGACGATCGTCGGTGGCCCGTAGTCCGGATCGTCGGTCGTCAGAACCTCGATCACCACGGCGCGGGCGCGGTCCAGCGACGGGGCGTTCTCGAACGCCGCGGCCACGCGCGCGGCGAAGGCGACGAACTGCGCGGCGCGGGCCCCAGGCGCCCCGTCCAGGTCGGCCGACAGGGTCAGGGCCCGGCCCTCGGGCGTCCAGATCTCGCCCGGACGGGGCAGCGGCGCGGGGTCCGGCGCGGCCATAAGCCAGAGATAGGCGACCAGGCGCGCGGCCATCAGGCGCCGTCCTTGCCCCCACGCTCGGCCCGTTTGGCGGCGTCCCACAACGCGTCCATCTCGGCCAGGGTCGCGTCGGTCGGGCCACGGCCCTGGGCGGCCAGCGCGGTCTCGATGGCCCGGAAGCGGCGCTCGAACTTGGCATTGGCGCGGCGCAGCGCGTCTTCGGGGTCGATCTTCAAGTGACGCGCGAGGTTGACCATCACGAACAGCAGATCGCCGAATTCCTCGGCCTGGGCCGCGGCGTCGCCGGCGTCGATCTCGGCGCGCAGCTCGCCGGCCTCCTCGACGATCTTGTCCAGCACGTCGCCGGGGTCCTGCCAGTCGAAGCCGACCTTGGCGGCCTTCTGGGTGAGACGCAGCGCCCGGTGCAGCGCCGGCAGCCCGCCCGGGATCCCGTCCAGCGCGCCGTCCCGACGCTCGCCCCGGGCCGCCCGCTCGGCCGCCTTCATCCCCTCCCAGTCGACGCTGGCGGGGTCGGCGCGGGGGCCGCCCGGCGCCGTGCCGAAGACATGCGGGTGGCGGCGGACCATCTTGTCGGCGACCGCGGCCACGACAGCCTGGAAGCCGAACGCGCCCGCCTCCTCGCCGATCCGGGCGTGGTAGACGACCTGCAGCAGCAGATCGCCTAGCTCGTCGGTCAGCGCGCGGGGATCGCCCTGGGCGATGGCCTCGGCCACCTCGCAGGCTTCCTCGACGGTGTAGGGCGCGATGCTCGCCCACGTCTGTTCGCGGTCCCAGGGGCAGCCGTCGGGGGCGCGAAGGCGGGCCATGATCTCCAGCAGCCGCGCGATGCCCGCCGTGCCATCGAAGGCCAGCGCGTCCGACGCGCCGCGGTCGGGCAGCGGGCGGTCCAGCGACGGGCCTGGATCCTTGGGCGCGTCCTTCATCGGCGGGCCTCCGCGCGTTGCCGGTCGGTCAAGTTGTAGAGGTTGCCGGCCAGGATCAGCGCCGCGCCGGCGAACACCGCGACTTCCAGCGCCTCGCCATAGAGCAGCATGCCCGCGATGGCGAGCACGGGCAGGCGGAAGAACTCGAGCGGCGCCACCACCGTCGCGGGGGCCGCCATCAGCGCGCGCGTCAGCCCGAAATGCGCCGTCAGCCCGACCACGCCGATGGCCAGCACCCAGGGTGCGAGGGCCCAGGAGAACAGCGTCGGCCCGCCCGCCGGGACGGTCAGCGCCAGCCCCATGACCATCTGGCTGCCCGTCATCCAGAACAGGATGGTCAGCGCCCCGTCGGCCCGCGACAGCCGCTTGGTGAAGATGTTGGTCAGCGCAAAGCCGACCGCGGCGCCCAGCGCCATCAGATGGCCCCAGCCCAGCGTCACCGCCCCCTGCCAGGGCTGGGTGACCAGCAGGATGCCGCCGAAGCCCAGCGCGACGGCGATGACGCCCGCACGGGTGATCCGCTCGCCCAGCATCAGGGGCGCCAGCAGGGTCAGCCAGACCGGGCTGGTGAACTCCAGCGCCACCATCTGCGCCAGCGGGATCAGCATCACCGCGCCGAACCAGGCGTTCTGGGCCGCGAAATGGACGATGTTGCGCACCGTATGCTCGCGCCACAGTCCGGTGGCGACGGCCAGACGGCCGTGGGCGTGCCAGATCAGCGCCGCGATCACCGCCAGCCCGAAGGCCGAGCGGTAGACCATGATCTCGTGCGTCGCGAGCTCGGCGCCCAGTTCGCGCCCCGCCACGGCCATCGCGCTGAAGGATGCGATGGCCAGCACCATCCAGCCGCCCGCCTCGGCCGCCTGGGCCAGCACGCCGCGCGCCAGCGGTTTGTCCCCGGCGGCCTCGCTCACCACACGGCCTCGGCCCGCTCGGCGTCGCTGTAGCCGGCCAGGCCCAAGCCCCACCAGGCCAGCGCTTTGCCCAGGTTGTACCACCAGGCCATCGCCTCGCGTGCCAGCAGCCCGGCGCGGTCGAAGGTGCTGGAATAGGCGAAGTTGGGAGC
Organism: Pseudomonadota bacterium; assembly: GCA_039026175.1. Classification (GTDB taxonomy): domain Bacteria; phylum Pseudomonadota; class Alphaproteobacteria; order Rhodobacterales; family Rhodobacteraceae; genus Thermohalobaculum. The sequence goes on along the minus strand of JBCCMW010000139.1, from coordinate 2,243 downwards.
CGCCACGCCCTGTACCGCGTCCTCGCCGATCAGTGCGGCCAGCGCCAGCGCGCGCGGCAGGTGGAAGGCGTCGGTCACGATGGCGAACCGCTCGGCCCCCGCGTCGCGCCCGATGGCCAGCGACAGGGTCAGATTTTCGAGCGTGGTGCGCGCCTCGGGCTCGGCGATCAGCCGCTCGGCCGCAATGCCCGCCGCCAGGGCCCGCTCGCGCATCAGCCGCGCCTCGCCGCCCGGCACCGGCACGTTGGCCGCGGCGTCGTAGAAGCGGCCCGTAAAGATCGCCGTCTGGGCCTTGCCGTCGCGGAGCAGCGCCACCGCCGTGTCCACCCGGCCGCGACCCTTGTAATCGAGCACCCGGTCGGGATCGACGCCGCCGCCCAGCACGATCAGCGTGTCGACCGGGTCCATCGCCTCGGGCGCGTGGCGGCGCAGCGCCAGGCTCTCGGCCACCATCACGCCCACCAGCGTGATCGCCCCGACCGCCAGGCCGGCGCGCAGCAGGGGCGGGACCAGCCGGGCGATCACTCCCACTCGATGGTCCCCGGCGGTTTCGAGGTGACGTCATAGACGACGCGGTTGATGCCCCGCACCTCGTTGATGATGCGCGCCGCCACCCGGCCCAGAAAATCGTGCGGGAACGGGTAATAATCCGCCGTCATGCCGTCGCTGGCGGTCACGGCGCGGAGCGCGCAGACGTACTCGTAGGTCCGCGCGTCGCCCATCACGCCGACGGTGCGCACCGGCAGCAGCACGGCGAACGCCTGCCAGATCGCGTCGTAGAGCCCCGCAGCGCGGATCTCGTCCAGGTAGATCGTGTCGGCCGCGCGCAGGATATCCAGCTTGTCGCGCGTAATTTCGCCCGGGCAGCGGATCGCCAGGCCAGGGCCGGGGAACGGGTGGCGCCCGGTTAGCCGATGCTCGAGCCCCAGCTCGCGGCCGAGCGCGCGGACCTCGTCCTTGAAGAGCGCGCGCAAGGGCTCCAGCAGGCGCAGGTTCATCCGCTCGGGCAGGCCGCCGACATTGTGGTGGCTCTTGATCGTGACCGAGGGGCCGCCCGTGGCGGACACGCTCTCGATCACGTCGGGGTAGAGCGTGCCCTGGGCCAGGAAATCGGCGCCACCGGCGGCCTGGGCATGCTCTTCGAACACGTCGACGAAGAGCTTGCCGATGGTCTTGCGCTTGACTTCGGGGTCGGTGACGCCGGCCAGCGCGGTCAGGAACCGCTCGCCCTCGTCGGCGTGCACCAGCGGCACGTTGAAGCGGTCGCGGAACAGGCCCACGACCTCGTCCGCCTCGCCCGCGCGCATCATCCCGGTGTCGACGAACATACAGGTCAGCCGGTCGCCGATCGCCTCGTGGATCAGGACGGCCGCGACGGTGCTGTCGACGCCGCCCGACAGGCCGCAGATCACCCGGCCCTCGCCCACGTGCTGGCGGATGCGCTGGATCGCCTCGTCGCGGTAGGCGGCCATCGTCCAGTCGCCCGACATGCCGGCGATGGCGTGGGTAAAGTTGCGCAGGATCCGCCCGCCCGCCGGCGTGTGCACGACCTCGGGGTGGAACATCAGGCCGAAGAAGCGCCGCGCGGGGTCGGCCAGCACGGCATAGGGCGCGTTGGGGCTGGTCCCCTCGACCCGGAAACCGGGGGGCAGGGCGGTCACGCGGTCGCCGTGGCTCATCCAGACCTCGGCGCTCTCGCCCGGGGCGGCGAGGCCCTCAAACAGCGCGCTGTCGGCCTGCAGCGTGACGCACGCGCGCCCGAACTCGCGGTGGTGCCCGCCCTCGGCCCGGCCGCCCAGTTGGTGGACCATGACCATCTGGCCGTAGCAGATGCCCAGCACCGGCACGCCCAGCGCAAAGATTGCGGGGTCCGCGCGGGGGCTGCCCTCGTCCTCGACCGACGCGGGGCCGCCCGACAGGATCACCGCCCGGGGCGCCAGCCGGTCCAGCAGCGCGGCGTCGACCCGGTCGAAGGGGTGGATCTCGCAATACACCCCGTTCTCGCGCAGCCGCCGGGCGATGAGCTGCGTCACCTGGCTGCCGAAATCCACGACCAGACACGTCTCGTGGCGCTGGGCGGCGCCCGCAGCGGCATGGGGCGGGCCGGCGGCGACGGGATCGGCGGTGTCGGTCATCGGCGCTCATCCAAGGCGCGCGCCCCGCGCGGCGCGCAGCTACACGGCCAATAGGCCAGCGCGGGCGCCCTTGTCACCTGCGGCGGTGGGCGGCACCGACCGGGCGCG
>JBCCMW010000138.1:0-9593 GCA_039026175.1 Pseudomonadota bacterium | reverse complement strand
GTTGGCCAGGGCGGCGGCCCGGGCAGTGGCGGCGGCGGCCAAGGCGGCGGTGGCCAAGGCGGCGCCGGGGAGGGCGGCGGCGGCCAGGGCGGCGGCGGCCAGGGCGGCGGCGGTGGTCAAGGCCAGGGCGGCGGTGGTGGACAGGGCAGTGGCCCGGGACAGGGCAGTGGCGGCGGTCAATCGGTTGGCAGTGGTCAAGGTGGGGGCGCCCAGGGGGGTGCGCCGGATAGTGCCGATCCGCGGCGCGAAGAGCGCGTGGCCGTGGCGCTGGAGGCCTTCTATGCCCCCACGGACTGGCTGGCGCTTGCGGTGCAGGGACGGGTGGTGCGCAACAGCCTCGCGTTCCTGACGCCCGACAGCTCCGGTGGCGGCGGCGGCACAGGTGGCGGCGGCACCGGTGGCGGCGGGGGCGGTCGTGGCGGCGGGGGCGGGGCGAGCCTCGGCAACCGACCCTTCGAGGTTGGCAGCGCCGATCTGGCCGATCTGCGCCTTGCCGCCACGCTGCGGCTGTTCGAGGGCCAAGGCCAAGCCCGCTGCCCGATGCCGGACCGCCGGCAGAGCGGCCCCCCGACGCCCGGATCGACCCTAGGCCTGCCCCAGGCTCCAGAGGGTGGCGGAGGATCCGGCAACCGGGGCTTTGCCCTGGCCGGGACGCTGGGCGCTGCGGCCTGGCGCTCGGACGCGGGGATCGGGTTGGCGCTCACCCTGCCGACGGCGGACGCGGCTGCGCGCGACGCGGCCCCCACCCCGGACGGGCCGCAACAGGCGCTGCTGCCCCGCTCGGGCCAGCCGGGGCGCGGCGTCTTTACCCTGGAGCCCGGCATCTGGTGGCGCGAGAGCGCGGCCACGCCGTACGGTCAGGTCGATTGGGGCATCAACGGTGTCGCCGCCATCGACGTGGGTAACAACGATGCGGGCTTTGCCAACCAGCGCCGTTACGGCGGGCTGGGCTTTCTGGCGCTGGCCCTCGAGCGGCACTGGCGCGTGTTCGGCGCGGTACGGGGCGGGGTGCGCCACCGCGACCCCGACGCGATCGAGGCCGGCCCGCTGGTCGCGGTATCGACCCGCGCGCCCGATGTCTCGGCCGTCGATGCGATCCTGGGCGGCGAGTTGACGCTGCGCGGCATCGGGGCTGGCGACGGACCATCAGGCGTGTCGGGCACGCGCAAGCTGGCGCTCTGGGTCTCGACCCCGCTGCTGGCGCCCGACAGCGATCCGCGCCTGGGCCTGACCACCGTGAACGGGCGGCTGGACCTCTGGCGCGGCGACGCGGGCGGGCGCGACGTGACCTTGGGCCTGGCCGCCAGCGCCGCTGTCGCCGACCGCGCGGCGTTCGATGTGTGGAGCATCGGACTGGCGGCCCGCGTCAGCTTTGCGCCCGAGCCGCCGGCCGCCCACCCACGGCCGCGATAGGCCGGGTTTTGCCACCGCTTGTTACACGCCACAGCGATCGACTTTGGCTACCGTTCTGCTCCGGCGCCAGTTGCCGTACAGCAGAAGCAGGAGACCGTTTCGATGGGTTCGAGCGTCCTTTTCGGCAAGTCGGTCGTGTTCCCGATGTTCGTGCTGTGTGAGACCGTGCTGGTATGTTTGGTGTTCAAGACGGTCGTCGACCTTCTACTTCTCCGCTGACTTGCACGTCGCGTCGTCGCGTGGATCCGGGTGCCGCGTTTATGATGGCACCCTCAAAGTGCCGGGTCGGGTCATCGGCCGGTGCACAGGTCATGCGCCGCCGGCCATAAGGCAGGGAAAGAGATCGACGGGCGGGAGGCAGGGTGGCGCCTCCCGCCCGTATTTTCCCGTGGGCCCGGGTCAGCGCGCAAAGCGCAGGCGGTCGCCGAGGGCCTCGAGCGTCATCGTGTCCTGCACCGGGTCGAAGACCACGGCGGGCCCGGCCTCGAGCAGGCGCATGAGGCGCTGCTCGTAGACCAGCAGCGTGCCGGGACAGGCGCGTCGGGTGGTGGCGAGCGGTCCGTCCAGCATCAGCCGACCGTCGCCGAGCGTCACCCGCCCCTGCAGCCGGTTGCAGCCGGTCGAGCCTGCCAGGCCGCCATCGCTGGCAAAGGTCAGCTCGGCGTCGGGCGGTGCCCCGTCGATCCCGCGCCAGCGGACGCCGGGCGTTGCCGGCGGTCGCGTGTCCTCGACCAGAAAGCGCGCGGCGACCCAACCCTGGATCCCGCGCCAGTCGATGCGGCACCAGCGGCGCCGGGCGGCGGCGCTACGCTCTGCCTCGGTGGCGTTCTGCCAGTCGCTGAACGACAGGCCGCCCCGGCAGCCGAGGTTGCGCAGCCCCGTGGCGTCGGGCGGCAGGGCGGCCAGTCGCCGCGCCCGCGCGTCCGGCCGTTCGCGCACGTTCAACAGATCGTCCGCCGCGACCCCGGCGACGCGGAAGTAGTCGGGCCCGTCGGCCGTGGCCCCTGCCGGCGGGGCGGCGAGGGCGAGCAGCACCGCCGCGGCGGCGGCCGCGCGCCGGCGGGCAGGAACGCACGGGTGCCGGATCATGGGGGGCCTCGGCTGCCGGGTGGGCCGGCTCAGGGTTTGGGGACGCGTCGAAGCGCGGCGATCAGCGCCGCCTTGGCCTGGAACCCTACACCGGGCAGGTCGGGCACGGCGACATGGCCGTGCTGGACGGGCGTGGCGTCGGCGAACCCGCCGAAGGGGGCAAACACGTCCGGGCAGCTCTGGTTGCCGCCGGGCGCCAACCCGGCGGCGACGTTCAGCGACCTCGGATGGCCTCCGTGGGGCACCACGTCGCGTGGCATGTCCAGCGTGCGCAGGTGCTCGTCCAGTCCAGAGCGCAGCGCACAGTCGCACTGCATCACGTCGGGCCCGGCCGCACGCTGCCATAGCGCACCGGGTTGCTCGCATCCTGTATCGAAAACAGATTCTCGCCCGCGAACAGCAGGTCCCGCTCCCAGTGCGGATCCGGCGAACCGTCGTCGGCGGCGTAGGCGCCCACGTCGGTGGTGCTGAGGCGGCGCAGAAACCGATCCTCCGGCAGCCCGCGCGCGGCGGGGCGACCGGTCGAGCTGAAGCCGTCGCCGATCACCGGGCGCCCGTCGCGCACCGCGTCGGTGACCACGGCGACGACGCTGGCGGTCATCGTGCCGAGATCGCTGTAGAAGGTGGCGATGGGTGCGGCCGTCGCCGCGGTGGCGTTGCGGATCTCGACGATGCGCACCACGGCGGGTCCCGGCCCGCGGCCGCGTTCAGGTGCGCACGTCCGGCGCGCTGCGGCCCAGCCGCGGAGCGATGCCGGCCAGGGTGCCGGCTGCCTCGATCACCTCCGCCAGCGCGGCCTGCGGGTCGTCGCCCTGGCGCGCAGGGTCGGGCTCGAAGCGCTCGAGATAGACACGCAGGGTGGCGCCCACCGTGCCCGTGCCCGACAGGCGGAACACGGCGCGCGCGGTGTCGCCGAACACCACGCGGATACCCTGGTTGCTGGTCGTCGACCCGTCGATCGGGTCGGTATAGGCGAAATCGTCCGCCTCGGTGACCGTGAGGCCCGCGAACGCAGTGCCCGGCAGGCCGGGCAGCCGGTCGCGCAGGTCCTGGATCAGCGCCTCGGCCGCGGCCTTGTCGACGCCCTCGTAGTCGTGGCGCGAATAGTAGTCGCGCCCGTGCTCTGCCCAGTGCTCGGCCATGATCCGGGCTACCGACCCGCCCCGCGCGGCCAGGATGTTGAGCCACATCAGCACGGCCCAGAGCCCGTCTTTCTCGCGCACATGGTCGGAACCCGTGCCCGCGCTCTCCTCGCCGCAGATGGTGGCGCGGCCGGCGTCGAGCAGGGTGCCGAAGAACTTCCACCCCGTCGGCGTGGCGAAGGCCTGCACACCCAGGTGCGCGGCCACCCGGTCGGCGGCGCGCGAGGTGGGCATCGAGCGGGCGATGCCCTTGATCCCGCCGGCATAGCCCGGCGCCAGGTGCGCATTGGCGGCCAGCACGGCCAGACTGTCGGACGGGGTCACGTAACAGCCGCGGCCGACGATCATGTTGCGATCCCCGTCCCCGTCGGAGGCCGCGCCGAAATCGGGCGCGTCCGGGCCGAACATCTCGGCCATCAGGTCGGCGGCGTAGACGGGGTTGGGGTCGGGGTGGCCGCCGCCGAAGTCGGGCAGCGGCACGGCGTTGACGACCGTGCCCGCCGGGGCGCCGAGCGCGCCCTCCAGGATCGCGGTCGCATAGGGCCCGGTGACGGCGTGCATGGCGTCGAAGCGCATGCGGAACCCGCCCGCGAACAGCGCCGCGATGGCCGGGAAGTCGAACAGCCGGCGCATCAAGTCGGCGTAGATGGCGACCGGGTCGATGACCTGGACCACGGTGTCGGCCAGGCGCGTCTCGCCCTCGGTGCCCAGGTCCACGTCGGCGGCGTCCAGGATACGGTATTCGGCGATCTCGGTCGTGCGGCGGTGGATGGCGGCGGTGATCGCCTCGGGCGCGGGGCCGCCGGCGGCGATGTTGTACTTGATACCGAAATCGCCGTCCTCGCCGCCCGGGTTGTGGCTGGCCGACAGGATCAGCCCGCCGTCGGCCTTGAGATGGCGGATCACGGCCGAGGCGGCGGGGGTCGAGAGCAGGCCCCCACGGCCCACGACCACCCGCGCCGCACCGGCTGCGGCGGCCATTTTCAGGATGGTCTGGATCGCGCGGTCGTTGAAGAACCGGCCGTCACCGCCCACCACCAGCGTGCGCCCGGTCAGCGGCCCGAATGTGTCGAACACGGATTGGACGAAATTTTCCAGATAGTGCGGCTGCATGAAGGTGCGGGTCTTGGCGCGCAGGCCCGAGGTGCCGGGCTTTTGGCCCTGGATCGGCGTGGTCGGCACGGTCCGGATCGTCATCGCTGGTCCCCTTTGCCCCTACCCGGCCCCCTCGCGCAGGCGCCGTGCGACCCCCGCAGCGCCGCGCCGCCCCTGCCCGGGCGGGCGGGCGTTGCGGGGTGATTACCCGCCGCCGCGCCCGGCGCCTAGGCAGCGCAGCGGCGCGCAGGCCGGATCGCGCGGGCTGTGCGGCCTGGGCCGCAGTGGCCCGCCGGGCGCTGGCGTGCCGTCATGGGACAGTACCGGCCAGGCGGCGGCGGCCGTGGGGGCAAACGGCGTGGCGCCGCTGCATCGGTGCCGGGCGGGTGGCTGCGACATTCTTGACCGAAAAACTAGGTCATGGAATGCGAACTATCATACGCGGACGAGCCCAGCCCCCAGCCCTCGCGCCACGCCAGGACCCACCGCCCGCGACCGATCTTGGCAAGCGCGGGAGAGTGGCGTGGCACGGACAGCAGCACTTCGGAGCGGCGTGGGCAGCGCCATGGTGGCGTGCCTGAGCGCCATGACGCTCACCGCTGGCGGGCTGGGCGCGGCCGGTAGCGCGGCGGCGCAGACCTCGACCATCCCGAGCAGCGCCGAAGTGCTGCCGCCCATCACCGTGTTCGGCGGCGCGCGCGACGAGCGTCCGCTGCTGGAGAGCCCGAACGCGGTGACGATCATCGACCAGCAGGACATCATCCGCCGCCAACCCTCGACCTATGAGGAGCTGATCGGCGACGTGCCCGGCGTGGTGATCGAGGGCGGACCCCGCGGCATCTCGCAGGAGCCCAACATCCGCGGGTTCCAGGACGAACAGGTGGTGATCCGGGTCGACGGCGCGCGGCAGAACTTCGACCTGACCCACCGCGGCCGGTTCTTTACCGACCCCAGCATCCTGAAGCAGGTCGAAGTGCTGCGCGGCGGGCAGTCGACGCTGTTCGGCTCGGGCGCGCTGGGCGGCGTGATCTTCCTGGACACCAAGGACGCGGTCGACGTGATCGATGCCGGCGCGCTGTGGGGCGGCGAGGTCAAGTTGGGCTTTAACAGCCAGGGCACCGAGCTCTTGGGCGCCGGCACCGTGGCGGCGCAGTACGAGGCGTTCGACGCGATCGCCTTCTTTGCCGGGCGGCCGATGTTCTCGGGCCTGGAGGACGGCAACGACGACCCGATCGTCAATTCCGAGATCGACAGCATCAACGGGCTGTTCAAGTTCGGCTGGGAGCCGGGCGACGGCCATCGTCTGGAGTTCAGCTATCAGATCTACGCGGACGATGGCGAGACGCCGCCCAACGCCAACGTGCAGGGCACGCCCACCACCGTCGTCGACCGCGATCTGGTCTATCAGACCGGGCGACTGGCCTGGGAGTGGGCGCCGCCGGGCAGCGAGCTGATCGACATCTCGGCGCTGGCCTACATCAACGACGTCAGCGTCGAGGAGGACCGCTTCTTCGACGGCCGCTTCGATGAGACCGACTTCCAGACGCTGGGGTTCGAGGCGACCAACGTGTCGCGCTTCACCTTGGGCAATGTGCCCGTCTCGGTGTCCTATGGCGTCGAGGTCTTCCAGGATGATCAAGAGGCGCGCCGCGACGGCCTGCCGCGCGTGCAGGCCCCGGACGCCAAGCGCCGGTTCTTTGCGGGCTTTGCCCAGGCCGATTTCGAGGTGGTGCCCGGCGTCACGGTCACGCCCGGGCTGCGGTTCGATCACTTCCAGCTTCGCCCCGAGACGACCTTCGAGGACCGCGACGAGAGCCAGGCCTCGCCGCGCCTGGCGGTGAACTGGCAGCCGACCGACAATCTGCAGTTCTTCGCCTCGGCCGGCCGTTCGTTCCGCGCCCCGTCGCTGACCGAACTCTATGTCGACGGCGTCCACTTCGTCACGCCGGGCGGTTTTCCTCTGGGCCCGGGCGGGCCGATCTTTACCGGCATCAACGAGTTCGTACCGACGCCGGATCTGGAGCCCGAGCGGGCGACGCAGGTCGAGCTTGGCGCGCGCTATCGCATGGGCGGCGTGTTTTCGGCCGGCGACAGCCTGCTGGTGTCGGGCAACGCCTACTACGCGCGGGTCGACGACTTCATCGACACCATCGTGCTGTTTGCCGATCCCGCGACGATAGCCTTCGATCCGTTCACCAACACCACGTCGATCAGCGGCACCACGACCAACGTCAACGTCGACGCCCTGCTGTTCGGGTTCGAGGGCGAGGTCGAGTACGACGCGGGTCTGTGGTTCGCCTCGGCCGGCGTCACCATCCCGCGCGGACGCCAGCGCGACGGCGCGGGCGAGCTGTCATCGATCCCGCAGGACAGGCTGGTGCTGGTGGGAGGCTTCAGGCCGATCCCGGACATCGAGATCGGCGTGCGCGGCACCTTTACTCGCGGCATCGAGGAGGACGACGTGCCCGTGGACGCGATCACCACCCCGGGCTTTGCCGTGTTCGACCTGTTCGCCAACTGGCAGCCCAGCCAGGGGCCGCTGGCCGGGGCGATTTTCGCCGCGGGCGTCGACAACATCACCGACCGGCGCTACCGCGTGCACCCCAACGGCCTCGCGAACACGGGTCTGGCGGTCAAGGTCTCGGCCACCCTGACCTTCTGACCGCCACCAAGCCTGGGCCGCCCTGGGTCGGTCCCACCGGCCGCTGCGCACGGGCAGGGCCAGCCGCGGCGCGCGCCCGGATCATCCGGCGGCGTCCGGCACAGCTCGGCCGTGCGTGACGCACGTGCTGCCAATCGGCGCGGCATCGTAAACCCAGATCGGCGCTCAAGGTTGACCCGTCAGAGCACGGCTGGATCGATCTGGCTCGTCTCCGCAGGCGGTGACGTCGCTTGCGCATTTGCGGGGCGAGAGGGCATCGGTGAGCCTCCCAATCCGGTCCCAGAGGGATTGAATGGTGCGCTCGGCGGCCTTTTGGAGCGGCGCCTTGCGCTTGGCGCATACCAGTTCCACGGCGTTGAGGTCTGGGCTGCAGGGCGGGAGGAACTGGAGGCGGCGCCTCGGGCCCGGATCGCGGCGCGGGCGGCGGCGCGCTTGTGGCTCGGCAGGGTGTCGAGAATGACGATGTCGCCGGGTCGGCGCAGCTGCCAGCACGGTGACGACGTAGGCCCCGGCCCAGTCGCCGTTGATGGGCCCGTCGCGCACCATCGGCGCCGCCATGCCGCCGAGGCGGGGGCCGGCAACGAAGGTCGTCATCGTGCGGTGTCCGTGCGGCACGCTTATCCGCAGGCGTGCGCCGCGCCGGCAGCGCCAGTGGCTGCGCGCGATGTCGGTGGGGTCCAGGTCTCGTCGACGAAGGCGAGGCGCCGGGGATCGAGGTCCGGCTGGCCGCTGAACCGAGCCCGGCGCTTCGCCAGAACGTCCGGCCGGTCCTGCCCGCTTGTGTGCACCGTTTTTTTGCGCGTGATCCGGGTGCCGTTGTGGCTCGGACCCGAGGCGCGCCAATGGCTCGACGTTGGACGAACCGCGAAAGGGCCGAGCTGGAAACGGCGATGCCGCGCCCGGCCAGATGCGTTTTGTGCTCCTCGAGGGTCCGCTCGCGTTCTCCCTCGACCGCGTCCATCACTGCGCGGCGGTGCGCCTCGATGCCCCGCGTGCGCGTGTCACCGCGCTGATCCTTGGGCTCGAAACTATCCGTCGAGCGCCTTCGGTCCCATTGGCGCGTCGTCCACGCCCTGTGGCTTGCCCCATGTCGCTACGGTCTTCGACTTCACTCTGTATGTCCGGTTGAGGACCGCGGTCGACGCTGTCGATCGCCTGTATCGCTGCTCCGACGGCGTGCGTTATCGCAACGCTGGGGTGGCGTACCACGCCGTAGCGTCTGCGGCGCACGACGGCCCATGGCTGCGCCATCACGCCCAGGGACTGAGTATCTAAGCGCGGTCAGACTACTGGGGGTGTCCTTGCGCGGCTTGACAGGGCGCACTGCGATGGCGCGATCGGTGCAGAGCGCGGCGAGTGTCGCGATGAACCCGGTCGCCTGCATGGCTGCCCCGGGCGCTGTGATGTAAGGCGTCGGACGGGTGCCGGGTGTGCCGGTTGTGAAACGGTGCCGCGGTCGCTTCCACAGCCTTGGGGAATGGGGCAATCAGGAGTGCAGCGTCGGCGCGGCCGGTCAGCCCGTGACGATGGGGCGCGTTCGGGGGAGGCGTGCGGGGTTGGTTCGGGTTTGTGCCCCCCGCCCGCCCCTTGTTACGGCTCGCGGGCCCCCCGCCCGCCCTGCTTTCAGCGTCCTCGATTTAACGAAATGCGCCCTTAACCGAAGGATGGTGATCGGCAACCGCTGCCCACGCCGCCACTGGGGCTGGCCGGGCCCGCGCTGGTCACGTCCGTCAAGGTGGTGGGAATTGCGCGATGGCCTGAGGGCATGATCAGGCGGCTTCCGTTGTTATGCTGAGAATGGGGTCAGGTTCAGCGGTATCGATCTTCGAGAAGGCCTCGATCTGCCTGTAGCGGTGCTGGGTCGCCCACTCGTCATTCTGTTCGAACAGGACGGCGCCGATGAGCCTCGTGATCGAGGCTTCGTTGGGGAAGATCCCGACGACGTCGGCGCGGCGCTTCACCTCCTTGTTCAGCCGCTCGATCGGGTTCGTCGAGTGCAGCTTCGTGCGGTGCTGGGCGGGGAACGCCATGTAGGCGAGGACGTCGTGCTCGCTCTCGTCCATCAGCGCGGCAAGCTTTGGCCATCTGGCGCGAACCTGATCGGCAACGTGGCGCCAGGTGGCCCCGGCCTGCTTGCGGTCGGGCTGGCTGAAGGCCTGGCGGATCGCCGCCGCGACGACGGTGTGCTGGCC
>JBCCMW010000137.1:0-9602 GCA_039026175.1 Pseudomonadota bacterium | reverse complement strand
GGGCGCGGGGGCAGTCGCGCCGCCGCTGGGCGCAGGGGATGTCACGCCGCCGATGGGCGCGGGGGGTGTCGCGCCGCCGCTGGACGCAGGGAGCGTCCCGCCGCCGCCGGGCGCAGGGAGCGTCGCGCCGCTCTCGGGCGCAGGGAGCGTCCCGCCGCTCACAGGCGCGGGGGCAATCGCGCCGCCGCTGGGCGCAGGGGATGTCGCGCCGCCGGTGGGCGCGGGGGCAGTCGCGTCGCCGCCGAGCGCAGGGAGCGTCTCGCCGCCGCTGGGCGCGGGGGGCGTCGCGCCGCCGGTGGGCGCGGGGGGCGTCGCGCCGCTGCCCGCTGCCGGGGTGGCCGACAGTTGCAGCGTCAGAGAGTCCTCCTCGCACAGGCTGAGCGCCACCTCGCCGCCGGGTCCAGCGACCGCCAGCGCGCGGTCGATCGCGCTCTCCAGGGCCGTCCACAGCGCGACCTGGCTTGCCTGCACACCCGGCCCGCCCCCGGCCGGGACCGTGGGCACATGCAGCACGGCGCCCTGCGCCGCCGCCGCCGGCTGGGCCAGGCGCACCAGCCGGCGCGCGAGGCGGAGCACATCCACCTCGCCGTCCAAGCGCGCCCCGCCGGGCGGCCCGGGCGCCGTGGGAGCGGCCATCTCGTCGGTCAGCCACAGCACCCGCCACAGCACGGCGGCCGTATCGCCCAGGCCCGCCGGTGCATCGGCCCGAGCTCCGGGCAGCGAACGGCGAAGGCGCCCCAGAACGCCCAGCGCCGCCTCGACCGGCGGGCGCAGCAGTCCGGCATAGTGTTGCAGCCGCGCCTGGGTGCGCTGGGCGGGGTCGGCCGCAGCGGGCGCGGCGGGCGCGGGCGGTTCGGGCTCGGGCGCGAACGCCGCGATCAGGCGGATGCGGTCGCCGCCGCGCTGGCGCCACAGGCTGACCCGCGCGACCAGAGCGCCAGACGCGCCGCGCAGCCGGGCCGTCGCCTCGGCCGCACCCGCCGACACGGCCTCGGCCAGCAGTCGCTGCCCTTCGGCGGGGTCTGCGAAACGGTCGGCAAAGCGTGCGCCCTGTTCGCCGAACACGGCCTCGTCGGCCGGGCTGCGCTCGCGGCACTGACCGGCGACGGTGACGGCGCTCAGCGTCACGGGATAGCGCGGGCGCTCCGCCGCCGATCCGCCGGCCGGGTCCTCGTCGCCCGCGGCGCGCGCACTGCCCCCCGCGGCCGGCTCACCCGCGGACCCTGCCGCTTGGTCGAGCGGCACAGCGGGGTTTGCGATCCGCGTATCGGCGTGCACGACATGGCCGGATGACGGCGGCGGCGCGTCGCCGACCTTAGGGGCACTCGACGGGAGCGGCATCTCCGTCCGCGCCTGTCAGCGGCCGCGACGGCGACCGCCGCCTCGCGCCTGTCCCCCGCTGCTGCTGCCCCGCACCCCGGCCCCGTCCCCGCCCTGGCGGGTGCCCGCCGACAGATCGGTCGCCGCTCGCCCCCCCGCCGGTTCGGCGGCACTGGGTCGCCCCGCCGCCGAGGCGGGAGTGGGTCCCCCCGCCGCCTCGGCGGCGCGCGGTCCACCCGCCGGCCCGCTGGCCGGACGGTCACCCGCCGGGTCGGCGGCTGCACGTCCGGCCAGTCGCCCGGTAGCCACCCGTCCGGCCGCCGCCTCGGCCGCGGCGCGCACCTCCTCGGCGATCTCCAGCGCCTCGTCGGGATCGAAGTCCATCGCGATCTCGTGGCCCTCGTCGGTCTCGACGAACAGCCGGACCCGGCCACGGTCGGTCGGCCCGATAGTCAACGAGGCCGCGACGTCGCTCTCCGAATTCATGCCCATCGCCGCGCCCGATCCGCCCGTCGTCCTGTTATCTTTCTCGCGCCGACGCCCGGCCGCTGTCCCGCGAACGCCGTTTACCATCCTAACGCGATGAGCGCCGGCTGCGGCAAGCATCCTGAGCCCGGCTTGAAAAGGCCGGCCAGCGACGGTAGAGACCACGCCACGCCGGGTGGCAGGCCGACGTAGCTCAGTTGGTTAGAGCGCTGGATTGTGGATCCAGAGGTCCCCCGTTCGAGCCGGGGCGTCGGTACCACGCGGCGGCCACCGGGCACCGGCTCCCACCATCCACCACCTGGCCCGACCGTCGGCGTGCTTTGCGGTGCGGCGCCGGGGCGGGCCCTGCCCGGATCGGACGCCGCCATGACCGCCACCTTTGTGTCGCACCTCGAATGCTCGCTGACCGGGACCACGCGCCCGGCCGGTCAGGTCGCGGGCCTGTCCGAGGTCGGCCGACCGCTGCTGGTGCGCTACGACCTGGACACGATGCGCGCGACGCTGGACCGCGACCGGCACCAGGCGGACCGGACCGAGGGGTTCTGGCGCTATGCCGCGATGCTGCCGGTCACCCAGGCGCAGAACCGCATCAGCCTGGGCGAGGTGACGACGCCGCTGATCCCGCTCCGCCAATCGGCCAAGCTGCTGGGCACCGGGCCCGACGTGGTGGTGGTCAAGGACGAGGGCCGCCTGCCGACGGGCAGCTTCAAGGCGCGCGGGCTGTGCCTGGCCGTTTCGATGGCCAAGGAATTCGGCATCCAGCGCATGGCGATCCCCACCAACGGCAACGCCGGCGCGGCGCTCGCCGCCTATGCCGCACGCGCGGGGATCGAGACCACCGTGTTCTGCCCCGACGACACGCCCGACATCAACGTGCGCGAGATCCAGAGCCAGGGCGCCGACACCTACCTGGTCAACGGGCTGATCAACGACTGCGGCGCCATCGTCGGCGGCGGCAAGCCCCAGCCGCCCGAAGGCGTGGGCTGGTTCGACGTCTCGACCCTGAAGGAGCCCTACCGGATCGAGGGCAAAAAGACGATGGGCCTGGAGCTGGCCGAACAGCTGGGCTGGCGCCTGCCGGGGGTGATCTTCTACCCCACCGGCGGCGGGACGGGCATGATCGGCATGTGGAAGGCGTTTGCCGAGCTCAAGGCGCTGGGCTGGCTGGAGGGCCCCCTGCCCCGCATGGTCGCCGTCCAGGCCACCGGCTGCGCGCCCATCGTCAAGGCGTGGGAGGACGGCGAGGAGCACGCGCCGCTGTGGCAGGGCGCGCACACCGTCGCCGCCGGCATCCGTGTGCCCATCGCGGTGGGCGATTTCCTGATCCTGCGCGCCGTGCGCGAGAGCGGCGGCTTCGCGATGGCCATCGACGACGGCGAGATCATGGAGATGCGCGACGCCATCGCCGCGGCCGAGGGGCTGCTGCTCTGCCCCGAGGGGGCGGCGACGGCCGTGGCCTACCGTCGCGCCCTGTCCCAGGGCCTGGTCTCGGTCGACGAGACGGCGCTGCTCTGGAATTGCGCCACCGGGCTCAAGTACCCGCTGCCGCCCGTCACTGCCCGGATCGACCGCCATCAGCCTGTCGATTATGCTCGGTTCCTGGGCTGAGCGCCGGCGGCGGGCGCGGCTTGGCACAGAGGCAGCACCCATGGCTGGAAAAACGTCAAATGCCGCGCCATGGTACCGCTCCCAGGGCGCCCATGCGCCCCGCTGACGAGGGTGCCAGCATGGCCGACGGCCGCTCGTTTCCCGACCGGGCGCCCGGGCGGGCGGGATCGGATACCGAACGCCTGCCCCGCAGCGACCGCGCCGGTGCCGGCGGCGGCGGTGTCGATGCCGCGATCACGGCGCACCTGCTCGCCATCGCCGGCGGTAACCGTCGCTCGTTTGCTGCACTCTACGAAAAAGCATCCCCGAAACTCTTCGGGCTTATCCTGCGCATAACCCGAGACAGGGGGACGGCTGAGGACGCGCTGCAGGATACCTTCGTGCATATTTGGCAGAACGCGGGGCGCTTTGACCCCGCCCGCGGGCCGGCGATGGCTTGGATAACCGTGATCGCGCGCAACCGTGCGGTCGATCTGGTGCGCAAGCGCGGCCGCAGCACCGCGGGCAGCGAGGTGGGCCCCGAGCCGCTGGACGCCATGGCCGACCCCTCGGCTGCGGCGGATGGCGGCCTGGACGTCTTGGCGCTGGCGCGCTGTCTGGGGCAGCTTGACGACCGTGGCCAGGAGCTGGTGCTGCTGGCCTATTTCGAGGGGTGGACCCGGGAAGAGCTGGCGCAGCGCATCGACGCCCCGGTCAACTCGGTAAAGACGTGGCTGAGGCGGGGGCTGATCGCGCTCCGCGCCTGCCTGGAAGGCGAGAACGATGGGGCGCGCTGACGAACGCGACATCGATGCCGCAGAGCGCGCGCTGGGCGTTGTCCCGCGCGGCCGCGAAAGCGCGCGCGAGGCCGAAGCGCGCGAGGCGTGGGAGATGCGCTTTGCCGGCCTCGCCGCGGTGATCCCGCCCGTCGCACCGCCGCCGGGGCTGTTCGGCACGATCGAGACCAAGATCCAGCTCGACGAGACGGTCGTCGAGTTGCAGGCCGAGCGTCGCCGCCGCCGTGCCTGGCGCCGCGCGTCCGGCGTGCTGGGCGCTGTCGCGGCGGTGCTGCTGGCCTTCGTGCTGGTGCCCGGCGCGCTGGACCGTGTGCGCCAGGCTGCGGGCCTTGCGCCGGCCGATGACGGGGCGCTGACCCTGGCCACGGGCGACGGGCCGGTGCGCTATGTCGCGCTGGTGCGCCACGACGACGACCCCACGCTGACCGGGCTGGTGGTGCAGGTCGACCCCGACACGGGCGAGCTGACGCTCGTGCCGACCCGCGTGGCCCCGCCCGAAAACAGCGTCTTCGAGGTATGGCACCTGCCGGGCGGCGAAGGCACGCCCCGCTCGCTGGGCCTGTTCCCGGAGGGCAAGATCACGGTCGAGGCGGTGATGGCGCAGCCGGGCGACACCTTCTCGATCAGCGCCGAGCCGTTGGGCGGCTCGCCCGACGGCTACCCCAGCGAGCCGCTGTTCCACGGCACCCTGACGCTGGCGTCCTTCTAGCCCCTCGCCTGGTCCTCGCGGCGCACCGGCGGGCGGGCTGGGGGCTGTCTGGGACAGGGTTCCGCAGGACAGCAGAATGCACGCGGCAGCCGCAGCGCGGTTGTGGGGCCCTGCGGGTTCGGCCAGTGTCCGCGCCAAACAGCGCGCCCGCCCGGCCGGGCGCGGCCGTCGCCAGGGCGGCGCGCACACGGGCACAGGCCCGGATCGTGGGGGAACGGGGGACAGCATGCGCGAAGAGATGCCGACGGCCCTGGCACGCGACGCCATGGCCTTCGTCCTGGCGGGCGGGCGCGGCTCGCGGCTCAAGGAACTGACCGACCGGCGCGCCAAACCGGCCGTCTACTTCGGCGGCAAGACCCGGATCATCGACTTCGCCCTGTCCAACGCGGTCAACTCGGGCATCCGCCGGATCGGCATCGCGACCCAGTACAAGGCGCACTCGCTGATCCGCCATCTGCAGCGCGGCTGGTCCTTCTTCCGCGCCGAGCGGCGCGAGCTGCTGGATATCCTGCCCGCTTCGCAGCGCGTGGACGAGCGGTCCTGGTACCTCGGCACCGCCGACGCGGTGACCCAGAACATCGACATCATCGAAAGCTACGCGCCCACCTACATCGTGATCCTGGCCGGCGACCACGTCTACAAGCAGGATTACGAGAAGATGCTGCTGGACCACGTCGAGGCGGGTGCCGGCGTGACGGTGGGCTGCCTGGAGGTGACCAAGGCCGAGGCCAGCGCCTTGGGCGTGATGGCGACCAACGCCGAGGGGCGGATCACCGACTTCGTCGAAAAGCCCGTTGACCCGCCCACCATGCCGGGGCGGCCCGACACCGCGCTCGCCTCGATGGGCATCTACGTGTTCGACACCGACTATCTGATCGAGCTCTTGAAGATCGACGCCGCCGATCCGAGCTCGGACCACGATTTCGGCAAGGACATCATCCCCGCCGAGGTCGCTAAGGGCCGGGCCTATGCCCACTCCTTCTCGGACAGCGCGGTGCGCAGCGCCGAAGGCGTCGCCTACTGGCGCGACGTCGGCACCATCGATGCGTTCCACCGCGCCAACCTGGACCTGACCGACTTTACGCCCGAACTCGACCTCTATGACGATGCCTGGCCGATCTGGACCTATGCCGAGCAGACGCCGCCCGCCAAGTTCATCCACGACGAGGAAGGCCGGCGCGGCAACGCGGTGTCCTCGCTCGTCTCGGGCGGGTGCATCGTGTCGGGCGCCTCGGTGAGCCAGTCGCTGCTGTTCACGGGGGTGCGGGCCAACTCGTTCTCCGAACTCGACCGGGTCGTGGCGCTGCCCTACTCGAACATCGGGCGCCACGCGCGGCTGAAGAACGTGGTGCTGGACCGCGGCGTCCAGATCCCGCGCGGGATGGTGGTGGGCGAGGACCCCGCGCTCGATGCCCAGCGCTTTCGCCTGACCGAGGGCGGCGTGGTGCTGATCACCCAGGCGATGGTCGACCGGCTGGCCGACTGACCGGCCCTTCCCGAACCGCGGCCCGGGTTTCTGTGTGGGTTGTCGGGTGCGGCGCTACCCCGGCGCGCAGCATCGCCGCCCCGCCGACCGCCGGGTGTGGTGCGCGGTCCCAAAACGGTCATCCTTCGCAACT
Source organism: Pseudomonadota bacterium (assembly GCA_039026175.1). Lineage (GTDB taxonomy): Bacteria > Pseudomonadota > Alphaproteobacteria > Rhodobacterales > Rhodobacteraceae > Thermohalobaculum. The sequence goes on along the minus strand of JBCCMW010000137.1, from coordinate 3,084 downwards.
AGCCTGCGGACAGCGAGGCGGGGACCGGGCGGAGGCGGGACAGGGCGGCCGTGACGACAGCACCGAGCGCGATGAACGTGTGCGACGGCGGGCGGGCGCTGGACCCGACGCTGCCGATCGACTGTCCTGCGCCCGGCCGCACGGTGCCGCTGTGGCCCGATCTCGCGGCAGCGCCAGCGGCCGAACTGGCCATTGCAGCGGGCCTGGCCCTGCTGCCCTTCCTGGTGCTGATGCTGGTGTTCCTGGCGCTGCGCGCCTGGGCCCGGCCGGGCGGCGCGCTCGGCGCCTACGCCCACTTCATGGGCTGGTGTTACGCCGCAGCGGCGGCGGTGATGGTGCTCTGGGCCGGGCTGCCGCACCTGGGTTCGGTCGCCTCGGCGATGGCGGGCACGGTGCTGCTGCTGGCCCTGATCAAGCGCCTGGTGCTGATGCTGGCGCCGCGGCTGGCCTGGCACCGGGTGCTGGACGACGCCGCCGGGGCCGAGACACCGGCCACGGCGCCCGCCCGCCCGTCGCCCTAGGCACACCGCAGCCACGCATCGCCACGCCGTGCGCGGACCGGGCACCCGGCCGGTGTCGCGTTCTCGCCGCTGTGCTAGGGCTCACGCGCCGCCCGGGTCCCGTTCTGGCCATGGCGGAGTTGTCGCCTGCCCCCCGGCTAACCGGCCGCCGCCCACCGCCCACTGCCCGCCGGCCGCCGCCCACCGCCCGCCGGCGGCCGCCCACCGCCGGTCACCCGTCGCCGGCCGCCTTGCTGCGAGGATCGCCATGGATGTCCTGATCGCCGCCTCCGAATGCGTGCCGCTGGTCAAGACCGGGGGCCTGGCCGACGTGATCGGCGCCCTGCCCGGCGCGCTGGCGCCCCAGGGCGTGCAGGCCCGCGTGCTGCTGCCGGGCTACCCGGCGGTGCGTGCCGCGGCGGCCGGGGCGCGCGATCTCGGACCGGCGCCCTTCGTCGATGCCGGCATCGCGGGTCAGGCGCGGCTGCTGTACGCCGAAACCGCGGGCCTCGCGCTCTATGTCCTGGATGCGCCGCGGCTGTTCGACCGCGGCGGCGGCCTTTACGAGAGCGAGGGCCGCGAGTGGCCCGACAATCCGCAGCGCTTCGCCGCCCTCGCCCAGTGCGCCGCCGGCATCGCGGTCGAGGGTGTCGACGGCTGGCGCCCGGCCGTGCTGCATGTCAACGACTGGCAGACGGGGCTGGCGCCCGTCTATGCCGCGGGCCGCGTGCCGACGCTGATCACCATCCACAACATCGCCTACCAGGGCCTGTTCGATGCCGGGTTGGCGCCGCGCCTGGGGCTGCCCGAGGCCGCCTATGGCGAGGGCTGGGAGTACCACGGCCGGCTGGGGTTTCTAAAGGCAGGGCTGATGGCAGCCGACGCGATCGCGACCGTCAGCCCGGGCTATGCGCGCGAGATCGTGACGCCCGCCTTCGGCATGGGGCTCGAGGGCGTGCTGGCAGCGCGGCGCGACCGGCTGCACGGCATCCTGAACGGTGCCGACACCGGCGTCTGGGATCCGGCTGCCGATCCGCACATCGCCGCGCCCTTCTCGGCCGACGCGCCGGCGGGCAAGGCCGCGTGCCGCGACGCGCTGGTCGCCGAGTTCGCGCTGCGTCCGCCGACCGGGCCGCTGGTGGGCCTGGTTAGCCGGCTGACCTGGCAGAAGGGCATCGACACGCTGATCCAGGCGCTGCCCGCGCTGCTGGACCGCGGCGGCGCGCTAGCGATGATCGGCAGCGGCGAGCCGGGGCTGGAGGCGGCGCTTGGGGACGTGGCGCGCGGCTATCCCGGCCGGGTCGGCGTGCGCTTTGGGTACGACGATGCGCTGTCGCACCGGATCTTTGCAGGCGCCGACAGCATCGCCGTGCCCTCGCGGTTCGAGCCCTGCGGGCTGACCCAGCTCTATACCCTGCGCTACGGCGCGCCGCCGGTGGTGGCGCGGACCGGCGGGCTGGGCGACACGGTGATCGACCTCTCGCCGGCCAGCCTGGCGGTCGGCGCGGCGACGGGGATCGTGCACGCGCCGGGCTCGGCCGAGGCGCTGGCCGACGCCTTCGCCCGCCTGGCCGAGGCCTATGCCGACCCGGCCGTCTGGGGCGCGATGCAGGCCGCGGCGCTGCGCCACCCGGTCGGCTGGGGCCCGTCTGCCCGGGCCTACGCGGCGCTGTACCAACGGCTGGCGGGGTAGCGCCATGGCCGAGGCGGACTGGCTGGCCGACAACCGCGCGGGTTGGGACGAGAAGACCGCCCTGCACGCCGGGGCGGCAAGCTACGAGATGGCGAGCGTGCTGGCCGGCCGCGGGCGGCTGAACGCGATCGAGGAGGCGGCGCTGGGCCCCGTCGCGGGCCTGCGCATCCTGCACCCCCAGTGCCATTTCGGGCGCGACAGCCTGATCCTGGCCAGCCGCGGTGCGCAGGTGGTGGGCATCGACTTCTCGCCCGCCGCGATCGGCCAGGCCCGCGCCCACGCCCGCGGTATGGCCGGCGCGGACGCCCGGTTCGTGGAGGCCGAAATCGGTGCGGCCGAGGCGGCGCTGGCGGCCGAGGGCCTGGCCGGCCCGGTCTATGACCTGGCCTACGTGACCTGGGGCGCGCTCTGCTGGCTGCCGGACCTGGCGCCGTGGGCCCGGCTGATCGCGCACCAGCTGCGGCCGGGCGGGCGGCTCTACCTGGCCGACCAGCACCCCGCCGCGGCCGTGCTGGACGACGACACAGCGCCGGGCGCCAAGGCCGAGGGCATGCCCGGCTGGTTCCATCCCTACCTGGCGGGCGGGCGGATCGAGAACGCGGAGCCGCGCGACTATACCGGCGACTGCCCACGCCTGGCGGTGGCGCGGATGCACGAGTGGATCCACCCGATGTCGGCCGTGGTGGGCGCGCTGCTGGCCGAGGGTCTGCGCCTGGCCGCACTGCACGAACACGATGCCCTGCCGTGGCGCTGCTACGGGTGCCTGGAGCGGGGCGAGGACGGGCTCTGGCGCTGGCCGGGCCCGCGCTGGCTGCCGCTGAGCTACAGCCTGTGGGCCGAAAAGCCGGGCTGAGACGCCGCCACACAGTATAGGCCCGCCCACCCGGCGCC